>JAJZIF010000189.1 GCA_021810735.1 Acidobacteriota bacterium | reverse complement strand
CCGACGCGCTGGAGAAGACGCTGGAATTCCTGCGCGGCGAATACGATTACGTGATTCTCGACTGCCAGACGAATTTGGAAGAGGCGAGCCTGGCGGTGATGGACCGGTCGGATCAAATCTATCTGGTAGCGACACCGGAGATCGGGGCCATTCGCGACCTCTCGCGGTACATCGACGGGCTGAGCAGGAACGAATCGACGTCGGCGCGGCTGCACATCGCGATCAACCGCTATTCCTCGCACGGAGCGATTGCGATCGACCAGATAGAGAAGGCGATTCGAGTGCCTGTCGAGATTCAGCTTCCGAATGCGTACAACGAATGTCTGCGGGCGATCAACGTGGGCGAGCCCGTACCGCTGAACAAGAAGTCCGAGTATTCCACGCAGATGTCGAAGTGGGCTGCCATTTTGGCAGGATCCAGCGCGGCGACGGCCGCCCCAGCCGCGCGCAAGGGATTTAGTTTGTGGGGGCGAAAGGCAGTTGATTAGCTATGGGTGATCTGAATCTGAACTATCCGCGACCGGAACCTTCGTCGGCCCTGCGCAACGGAGGCACCAGCCTGCGCAGCTCCGTGCCTGCTCCCCGTCCGCTGCGGGAGAAGGAACAGCAGGAACTGAAATCGGCCGTCCACCAGGAGCTGATTGGGCGGATCGACCTTGAGAAGCTGGGCGATGCGCAGGAAAGCCGCACCGGGCAGCAGCAGCTGCTGTCGGTGATTCAGCAGATCATCAGCGAGCAAAGCTTGCCTCTGAGCACGACGGAGCGCGACCGCCTTGCGCGCGAAGTGCTGGACGAAGTGTTCGGGCTGGGGCCGCTGGAGCCGCTGCTGCAGGACGACACGATCAGCGACATTCTGGTGAACGGGTGGAACAACGTCTACGTCGAGCGGCGGGGCTCGCTGTCCCGGACGCATGTGACGTTCAAGGACAACCGGCATCTGATGCAGATCATCGACAAGATCGTTTCGGCGGTAGGCCGGCGCGTGGATGAATCGACGCCCATGGTGGATGCGCGGCTCCAGGACGGGTCGCGTGTGAACGCGATCGTACCTCCTCTGGCGATCGACGGGCCGGCGCTGTCGATTCGGCGCTTTGGTTCATCGCCTCTGACCGCCGACAAGCTGGTTCAGAACAAGGCGCTGACACAGGTGATGCTGGATACGCTGCGGGCTGCGGTGCAGGCGCGGCTCAACATCGTGATCTCGGGCGGAACCGGCGCGGGCAAGACGACCCTTTTGAATGCGCTGTCCAGCTTCATCTCGGAGAAGGAGCGGATTGTCACTATCGAGGATTCGGCCGAACTGCAGCTGCGCCAGGACCATGTGGTGAGGCTGGAGACGCGGCCTCCGAATATCGAAGGCAAGGGTGCGATCCGGCAGCGGGAACTGGTGATCAATGCGCTGCGTATGCGGCCCGACCGGATCGTGCTGGGCGAGGTGCGCGGCGAGGAAGCCATGGACATGCTGCAGGCCATGAACACCGGCCACGACGGCTCGATTACGACAATTCACGCCAACACGCCGCGCGACGGACTGGCGCGTCTGGAAACGATGTGCATGATGGGCGATATTCGGTTGCCGGAGAAGGCGATCCGGCTGCAGATTTCATCGGCGATCCACATTATCGTTCAGGCCGCGCGCATGAGCGACGGCAGCCGCCGGATCACGCATATTTCCGAGCTGACGGGGGCGTTCAGCGATGTGATCAGCATGCAGGATTTGTTTCTGTTCGAGAAAGACGGAGTCGATAAGGATGGCAAGGTAAAGGGGCGGTTCCGTTCGACGGGCATTGCGCCCAAGTTCTGCGATCGGCTGCGGTCGCTTGGCATCCCGGTTCCGGCAGGTATTATGGATCACTGCGTGGAGGTCTGAGGAAGAACGTTATGCTTCTGGCTATCGTATTTCTCGGAATTCTGCTGCTGAGCTTCATCGTGATTGCCGCGGCGACGCGGCCCACGAACGAAGACAAGGCAGTTCGCCAGCGCGTGAGCGCCATCGCGCGCAGCGCAGCCGAACCGTCCGATGGCGGAGGAGCCTCGGTGCAGTTGCTGCGCAAGTCGGCATCCGGCGGCCTGGGCTGGCTGGATCAGGCATTCAGCCGCTATGAGCCGATGCAGCATCTCCGCCGCTGGGTGTCGCAGTCGGGCATCGACACGCCGGCGTCGTCGATTCTGGTTCAGTCGGCGGTGGCCCTTGTCATTGGCTTCTTTCTTCCGCTGCTGGCCATCCATCTGCTGGTTGCGCAGATTGCGGGGGCTCTGGTTCTGGGGGCGGTGCCGTGGGCTCGCATCGCTTTTGTGCGGTACCGGCGGCTGAGCAGCTTTGAGAAGGCGCTTGCCCAGGCGATCGACACGATGGCGCGGTCACTGCGGGCGGGGCACTCCATTTCGGGGTCGATCGACATTGTTGCGCAGGGAGCGCCGGAACCGGCAGCGTCGGAATTTGGCGAGGTATTTCGGCAGCAGAACTACGGCTTGCCGATGCGCGACGCACTGCTGCAGATGCTGGAACGGATGCCATCGCAGGATTTGCGGGTGCTGGTGACAGCCATGCTGGTGCAGCGCGAAACGGGCGGGAATCTGGTGGAGATTCTGGATCGGACGGTTTTTGTGATTCGCGAGCGCCAGAGAATTCGCGGGGAGATTAAGACACAGACGGCGCAGGGACGGCTGACGGGGTGGATTCTGACGCTGATGCCGGTTGGTCTGCTGTTGCTGATCAATGTTACCGACCCCGGGTATTCACGGATTCTTCTGACCAATCCGCTGGGACACAAGTTATTGTATCTGGGACTGGTTCTAATCATTCTGGGCGGGTTCACGATTCGGCAAATCATCAATTCGATCGAGGTGTAGCGGGAAATGACGAACATTGCATATTACGCCGCGCTCGCTCTGATGATCTTCAGCGTTGTGGCACTGGTTTCCGCACCGTGGGTGCTGCGTCCCTCGAAGCAGTCGAGGCGGATTCTGGATATTGTGCAAAGCAATCGCCCGCAGCGCGAGACCGTGAGCCAGCGGGAAGTAACGAAGGACCGGCTGTTTTCCGTGGCGCGCACGCTGCGCGCGCGTATGGGCCTGACCGAGGACGAGAAGCTGCGGCAACGGTTCATTGCGGCCGGGCTTCGGGGATCCAGCAAGATGGAGGTCTATTTTGCCGCGCGCATGATGCTGCCGCTGCTTGGAGTGATCGGCGGCAGCTTCGTCCATGGGAATACGTTCTTCTGGTGTATCTGTCTGGCGGGGGTGGGGTACCTGGGGCCGGATATTTGGCTGACGCGATCGGTTCGCGCGCGCACGAAGCGGCTGCAGCGAGGTATTCCGGACGCCATCGATCTGCTGGTGATCTGCGTGGAGGCGGGGCTGGGGCTGGATCAGGCAATTCTGCGCGTCGGGCAGGAACTGGCAGTGAGCTATCCGGAGATCAACGAAGAGTTTACGCAAATCAATCTGGAACAGCGCGCCGGGAAGGCTCGCATCGATGCGTGGCAGAGTCTGGCCGACCGGACCAAGCTTGAGGAATTCAAGGCGCTTGTGGCCATGCTGACGCAGACGGATCGGTTTGGAACGCCGATTGTTCGCGCGCTCAGCCGCTACTCGGAGGAACTGAGAACCAGCCGCCGGCAAAAAGCTGAAGAGGCCGCGGCCAAGACGAAAGTGAAGATTCTCTTTCCTCTGATCTTTTTTATCTTTCCGTGTATTTTCATCGTCCTCCTCGGACCCGCGATTTTGAGTCTGTCGAGGTCATTCAAATAAACGTCTCTCGAAGGGAGAGCCCAACCCCCAGGTGCGCACCGCATGGGCACCGGAAAGGAAACTGCAATGGACAACGTTACCCTGATTCGAGTGATTTTTGGAATCGCAGCCGTCATCGTGCTGGGAGTGATCATCTATCGCCGCAAACGGAAGGCCGCCTAGGCTGACTATGGCAGTGAGTAGGCTTCGGGCCTGATTTGCGGCGGTTCGCCGGGAAAGGAGATATGGCAATGGGCGACACTTTGCTCATTCAGGTAGCTGCTGGCGCACTGGCTGTTGTCGTGCTCGGCGTAATCATCTATCGCAGAAAGAGAATGGCGTAGACTGCCGCTCTCGCATTTTGTCAGCCCCGGCTGTTTCGATGTCAGCCTGCTGATTCGTACAGTTTTATTGCGCGGCCGGTTTTGCAGCCACGACAGTGCGGTTGTGTGTCTCCGCGCAACGAAAGGATAGCTCCGTCCCTGGAACTTCAGGGCCCAACCCATGAAACTGCTTACCATCACGATCCCCGGGAAGGCCGTGACTGTCGGGTCGCGTATCGGTCTCGCCGATACCTCCCTCACCCGACTGTTCGGTCTTCTTGGAAAGCGGGGTATCGAAGCCGGCAGCGGGATTCTGATTCGACCGTCTTCCGGAGTGCATACCTTTTTTATGCTGTTTCCCATCGATGTGGTTGCTCTCGACCGCAACCTTCGCGTCCGGAAATTGTGGCGCAGGATGGGGCCTTTCCGGCTGACGAGCGTCAGCCTCAAGACTCAATCGGTTCTGGAACTGGCTCCCGGTCAGATCGATGCGTGCGGTATCGAGGTCGGCGATCAGCTTGCCATCGCGGATTATGCGAGCACGTTCTGAACCACCGGGCGTTTTCGAGTGCGCACCTTGTGATCGATAATTGTCTGCGGAGCAGGACGGCATTCACCGCACGGACATAACCCGGTTACAGCTGCGCATTCGCGGCGTCGTGCAGGGCGTCGGCTTTCGTCCTTATGTTTACAATCTGGCGCGTCGCTTCGGGCTGGGGGGATTCGTCCTCAATTCAGGCCGAGGCGTGTTCATTGAGATTGAAGGCCCACAGGAAGGGCTGGAAGCATTCATCGCCGCGTTGCCCGCGGAAGCGCCGCCGCTGGTCCGAATTGCGGAGATCAGCCGGAGCGCGGTGCCCGTGCTGGGCGACACGGAATTTGCGATCCGCCAGAGCGAGGCCGAGGGTTCCGCATTCGCGCTGATCCCGCCGGACATCTGCGTCTGCGCGGAGTGTCTGGCGGACTCGCGCGATCCGGAGAATCGGCGCTTTGAATATCCCTTTACGAACTGCACGAACTGCGGGCCGCGGTACAGCATCATCGTCGATATTCCGTATGACAGGCCGCTGACGACGATGGCTGAGTTTGCGATGTGCGAGGATTGCCGTCGCGAGTACGAGGATGCCGGAAATCGCCGTTTTCACGCACAGCCCAACGCATGCCCGGTTTGCGGGCCGCGCCTGATGTTTTCCGCGCCGGGAGGGGCGGAGTTTGCTGACGACGCGGCGCGCACGGTCCTGGAGAAGGCGGCGGAGGTGCTAGGCTCGGGCGGGATTGTCGCGTGGAAGGGGCTTGGCGGCTATCAGCTTGCGTGCGATGCTCGCCAGGATTCAGCGGTGCAGGAGTTGCGCCGGCGGAAGCGCCGCAACGAGAAGCCGTTTGCGGTCATGGTTGCCGATGTGGCTGCCGCCGCGGGATTCTGCGACTTATCGGATCAGGAGCGCGTGGTTCTGGCGAGTCCGGAGCGTCCGATCGTTCTGGTGCGCCGTCGCGCCGATTGCGGGCTCTCCGATTTCATCTCTCCGGGCAATCCGGCTACCGGCGTGATGCTGCCGTGCACCCCGATGCACGATCTGCTGTTCCGCATTCTGCGCCAGCGGTGGAAGGCGGAGCCGGCGCTGATCATGACCAGCGGGAACATCAGCGAGGAGCCGATTGCGATTGAGAACGACGAGGCGGAGAGGCGTCTGACCGGAGTGGCCGATATTTTTGTCCACCACAACCGGCGCATCCATACGCGCGTGGACGATTCCGTGGTTCGCGTGGTTACGGGCGGGACGATGATTCTGCGTCGCGCTCGCGGATATGCGCCGCGGCCAGTATGGCTGAACCGGGGGGACGCGGAGGTGCTGGCGTGCGGTGCGCAGCAGAAGAACACGCTGTGCCTGACGCGGGCGGGTTTTGCGCTGCCGAGCCAGCATCTGGGCGATCTGGAGAATTTTGAGACGCTGGAGTTTTTCGAGGAGACGCTGGCGCGGATGTCGAGGCTCTTCCATGTCGTGCCTACGGCGGTGGCGCACGATCTGCATCCCGGCTACCTGAGCACGCAGTTTGCGGTGAAGGCGGAGGGGCTGCGGCGGATTGGGGTGCAACACCACCACGCGCACATTGCAGCGTGCATGGCCGAACATCAGCTGGAGGGCCGGGTGATCGGGGTGGCGTGGGATGGCACGGGGCTGGGAACGGATGGCACGATCTGGGGGGGCGAGTTTCTGATTGCCGACTGCATTGGCTTCGAGCGCTTTGCGCGTCTACGACCGGTGCTGCTGGCTGGAGGAGATTCGGCGGTGCGGGAGCCGTGGCGCATTGCGCGCAGCTATCTGCTGGATGCCTATGATGGCGCGCTTCCCGCTCTGGCGGTTCTGGAGGAGATGGCGCCGGCAGAGCGAGTGCGGATTGTGGATTCGATGCTGCGGCGTGGAGTGAATGCCATTCCTACGTCTTCAGCGGGCCGGCTGTTCGATGCGGTCGCTTCGCTGATCGGGCTGCGGCATTCGGTGTCGTTCGAGGGCCAGGCGGCGATGATGCTGGAAGCGGCGGCGGCAGATGAAGGCGAGCTGAAGCCGTATCCGTTCAGCGTGAGCGGAGCTGCTCCAGCCGATGTGGATTTGCGGCCGATGATCGTGGCGGTGGTTGAGGAGCTGCGGCGCGGCGAGGGACGGGCATGCATCGCCGCGCGCTTTCACGCTACGCTGGCGGCCGCGATCAACGAGGTCTGCGGCCGGATGCGCAGCGCGACGCAGCTTAACCGCGTGTGCCTGAGCGGCGGCTGCTTCCAGAACGCGCTGCTGCTGGCGGGCAGCGTGCGCGCGCTGAAGGCGGACGGTTTCGAGGTATTCACGCATCGCGAGGTCCCCGCCAACGACGGCGGCATCTCGCTGGGCCAGGCTGCGATCGCATGCGAGATGCTGCGCCGCGAATCGGAGAGCTGAATTCGCGGCGGGTTGGGCAGCACTATGCGGTTTTGGAATGCTGCTCCTTCAGGTCTTTGAGCAGCGACTCAATGTGGTCTTCGCGCTCCAAAGCCGCGAAGCGATTTTCCAGCGATTCACGTTCGGTCAGCTCGCGCGTGGCGGCGTTTCGGGCGTCGGCGGTGTCGATGCGGGCTTTCATGCGATCAATGCTCAGGGAGCGGTCCGCTTTGGAGATGGCCTCGTGCGCGGCCTGAGCGCGGCCGACGGTGCGGGCGCGGCGATGCTCGGCGATCAGCAGGTCGCAGCGGCTACGCGTCTCCTGGAGTTTCTGCTC
>JAJZIF010000188.1 GCA_021810735.1 Acidobacteriota bacterium | reverse complement strand
GAGCTTCAGCGCCAAATCATGGACTTGCTCGTAGGCCTCCTGGCTGGTTGCCATGCCGCGAATCACCTCGACCAGTTTCATCACCGGAACCGGGTTGAAAAAGTGCATTCCGATGACGCGCTCGGGCCGGCTGGTCACGTTGGCAAGTTTGGTAATGGAAATGGAAGAAGTGTTCGACGCAAGAACAACGTCTTTGCGCGTGATCCGGTCGAGATCGGCGAAGATCGATTTCTTGATCTCAAATTTCTCCGTCGCCGCTTCAACGACAAAATCGCATTCCGCCAGCCGCTCGCGATCCAGCACACCCGTGACACGCGCGACTGCTGCTTCTGCTCCGCCCGCGGTGATCTTGCCCTTGGCGGCTTCGCGTTCGAGATTCTTGCGCAACGTTTCCAATCCGCGATCGAGAAAGCGCTGCTCCACCTCGCACAGCAGCACGTCGTAGCCGCTGCGCGCGCAGACATGCGCAATCCCGTTGCCCATCGTTCCCGCGCCGATGACGCCAATCACTCGAATTTCATTCGTCACTTTCAGTCACTCCTTGCCCGGTGCGCAACCCGAGCTTCCATGCCCAAGTCGCAGGCCCGACGGGAACGCATTCGGTTTTCCGCAAACCATCGCTCTCACGTATCGACCGTCAAGTGTAGTTCCTCGGTGCCTTTTCCACCAGAGACTTCCGCTGTCGCAAGCAGACAGCGTGGCTCTCCCGCCGATGGCGAGGTTGGAACCTATCATTTTCCTGAAAAAATGCATTCGATTTATTTCTTGACATGCTTCTTGAGATTGATATAATCCGCCCATTAGCTGCAAAACGAAGCTATTAACTCAAAAACCACGGAATACATAAGCAAAGTTAATGAGGGGTGATGTATGAGGCGATTCACTGAGAAGGCCAGTTGTTCAACAGTACTCGGAAGTTCCAGGCGGCTGTTTTGCCGTTCGTGCTTCGCGATAGTGTTCACTCTTTTACTGGCTTGCGGGCTGACTATACAGCAAGGTTTCGCCCAGATGGTCAGCGCTACCCTACGAGGTACTGTGAAGGACAACTCCGGCGCCAGTATCGTCGGCGCAAAGGTAACCCTGTCCGAGCCAGCTACAGGGCGAGTCGTTCGACAAGCCGTGTCCTCTGCATCCGGCGACTATGAATTCGACGAACTGCAGCCAGGAACCTACACGCTCCACTGCGACCAGCCAGGCTTCAAGTCCTTTGATGCCGAGAACATCCTGCTGGATCCAGGGCAGGTTCGGCGGGTGGATCCGACCTTGGCGGTCGGCGCAACCGCGACGCAAGTGGTTGTCTCGGCTGGGGCGGCTGTGATGAACACGGAGACGGCAGCGATCTCTACGACATTTAGCGCGAAACAGAACGACCGTACGCCTCTGGTCAATATCTACCCAAGCATGTACTCATTGCTGACAACGGCATCCGGTGTGCAGGGAGGCTTCGGGGGCTTTCCAGTAATGAATGGTCAGCAGCAGACTGATGAATCCCAGATTTTCGACGGAATTCCCAACGATCTGCAGGGCGAGCAAAATAACAACTCCAATTTCTTCGATGAAGCCTCGGTCACGACGTCCAACGCCCCAGCGGAAAGCGCGGTGCCCGCGGATATTACTCTTATCACGCATCGCGGCACGAATGACATTCACGGCGTGGCGAGTTACAAGATTTACGATTCCGTACTCGACGCCTCCGAGTATTTCCCTCCGCCCAAGACCCCGTATATCCAGCACGAATGGAACATCGGAGTAGGCGGGCCGATCTATAAAAACAAGGCATTTTTCTATGGAGAGTGGTTCGCGCAGCGCATTCCTCTGGGCACGCCCTATCTCATCAGTATTCCTACGCCTGCATGGCGCCAGGGAGTGTTTTCGCAAAATTCGCAGGTTATCATTGACCCCCAGACCGGTCTGCCATTTCCAAACAACACCATTCCTCAAAATCGTATCAGCCCCGTGTCACTGGCCATCCAGAACAAATTCTATCCGACACCCACAGGGGCTTATGCCGGCCTGCCACCCGTCAATAACTATCCATTCGTATTTCCCTTCAACAGCGATTTGTACAAGGGAGACTGGCCCATGGGGCGCGTCGACTACAACTTCACAAAGAATAATACGGTGTTTGTCAGATGGCTGGATCGAATTACTCCATATGTGCTGAACGATGGTGTTCCGTCGTCCGTCTGGACGCGCGTGCGCAAGCAGCAGCAGTGGGCGATGGGCGATACTCACATTTTTTCTCCACACCTGGACAACAACTTCAGGCTCGGCTTGGAATACGACTACATGGATGACGGTCAATCGGAAAGGGGCCAGACACCGCCGAACGGCGCTGCCGTACTTACAGCCGTGGGCTTGCAAGGGGCTAACCCAAGCGACTCGACAGGCCAAGGACTTCCCACAATCAACATTAGCGGCTTGCAGGGAATCGCCGACGTTCCCGGCGGACTGAAGATGGATGACCGGCTGGTCACTGTGACAGATTCCGCGGATTGGCAGGTTGGACGCCATGTCTGGAAATTCGGTTTCCTTGTCCAGCGTTACAAGAACGGCTATGGCTTTGTGAACGATTACGGCACGTTCAACTTCGATGGGTCTATTACCAGCAATTCGTCGACGACGGGCAACGCGTATGCGGATTTCCTGCTCGGTATCCCACAGTCGAGCGCACGTACAACCCCACTGCCGACCCGCTACCAGTATGTTGGCGACATGGGTATTTTCGCCCAAGACGACTATCAGGTAAGCAAGCGGCTGACGCTCAACTACGGGCTTCGGTGGGACTACTACGGAACGCCCTACTCTCCCGACCACCTGATGTACAACTTTGACCCAGCTACGGGCGATGTGATCGTCGATCCAGCGGCAGTCTCCAAGGTCAGCCCGCTGTATCCTTCCAATATCACCGTCGTTGCCGGAGCGGTGCAGGCCATCAGCGACAAAACGAACTTCGCCCCGCGTATTGGCGCCGCCTACCGGCTCAGCGAAAACTCCGTGATTCGCGGCGGTTATGGAATCTATACCGCGCGCCTGGATGGAGATATTGGACCCAACGGCCAGGGCAGTTACAACCCTTTCGAGCTGATCAATCCACAGCTAGGCTCGACCGGGCCATTTTCCATCAGTCAAAACTATCTCAACGTGGTGAACACAGGGCAAGCACCACTGTTTCAATTTCCCGATCCCTACCCGGCGAGCACCTCGTTCGCCTCCGTTCCCAGCCAGACTGTGTACGGGTATCCCAGACAGTCCAGCCTGGGAAGGATTCAGCAGTTTAGCGCCAGTTATGAAAGGCAGATCAGCAACATTGGCCTGCGTGCTTCCTACGTGGGCTCCCGGAGTTCGGGGCTGAACTATTTGGTCAACATAGACCTGCCTCATCCGAGCACGACGCCGTTTACTTCGAGCGAATTGCCCTATCCACAGTTCTTCCAGGCATACCAGACTTACTACAATGGAGGCGCCCAATTCGATAGCCTTCAGTTCGAAGCCATACGGCGCGCGGGCAATCTGACCTTCGATGCAAACTACAGTTTCCAGCGAAGCGTCGAAAACTACCTGGATACCGAGAACCCTTACAATGTGCTCGGTCACGGTTGGGAAAATGATGGACCAACCATGCGACACTACGCGTCCATCACCGCATCCTGGACTTTACCTTTCGGCACAGGGCAACGATATTTGTCGACTCCTTCGCCGTTGGTCGAGAAAGTAGCGGGTGGCTGGGTGCTTACCTCTCTCACCTATCTGGGTTCTGGAATCTGGTATTCGCCGTTGTATTCCGGATCCGACCCGTCGAACACAGGAACCTTTGGCGGGCTACCCGATCTAGTAGGCAACCCGTATTCCTTCCCGAACGGAAAAGGAACCCTGGATGCATTCAACGATGCCGCATTCGCGGTTCCTCAGAATGGTACCTTCGGCAATGCGAAGCCGAACAGTCTTGAGAGCCAGCATTTATACGTGACGCACCTGGGAATTTTGAAAGTTATTCCTATTACCCATCGCGTGAATTTCCACTTTACAACTCAGATATCGAATCTGCTCAATCACCCTGAATTCCTGCCGCCGAGCGGAAACATCTCGGTGCCGGGCGGTAACCAATACACTTCCCAACTGGGCGTTTTCAGTTCGCTCGAACGCGCAACGCCACGACAGATCACATTTCAAGGGGCCTTCACATTCTAGAAAGCCTTTTGCGATGCGCACTGTCCTAAACGCGGAATGTACGACAGAAGATTCAGGGGCGCATTCCGTCTCTGAATCTTCTGTTTTGACGAGCCATTGATTTCATGGATCGATCGCGGAAAGTTATTCGCCCGGTCTCTTGCTTTCGCTGGAAACTGCGCTTCCGATTCTGGCCATGTCTCCAGCGTAGCCATGGCCGGATTGACCCTGATATCGCAACCAACAGCATGTGAGCCACAACCATGGGAACGCAATGATATGTTGGTTACGCGAGTCTCAACCTACGGCAGTTGCTTCGAGGTGTTGTCATGATACAACTTAATTCCGCGCGCTCCGGATGTCTTCTTTTTCTTGCCTGTTGCCTTCTCGCCCTTCCCCACGAAAGTCGTGCGCAAACGGCCGCCGAGTTACCGATCATGCCGCTTCCCGCGCACGCTGTGCAGGGCCAAGGTCAATTCATGATCGATGGAAATTTCGGCATTGCGCTGCAAGGCAATACGGAGCCGCGCCTGGAGCGCGCGCGTCAGCGCTTTCTGGATACACTTTCGCGCGAAACAGGCATTCCGCTATGGCGCCGAGCGCAGTTCTACCAACCGGACTTTATCATCCAGACCGCCGGTTCCAGCGATCCGGTGCAGCAATTGGGAGAGGATGAGTCCTATCACCTGGAAGTTACTCCCACGCAAGTGCGGCTGAATGCCGCGAACCCACTGGGCGTGCTGCATGGTCTGCAAACTTTTCTGCAACTGGTGCGGACGACGCCGCAGGGCTTCAGCGTTCCCGTAGTCACGATCGACGACCAGCCTCGCTTTCCGTGGCGGGGCCTGATGATCGATGTCAGCCGCCACTTTATTCCCGTCCCCGTCATCGAGCGCAACCTGGATGGCATGGAGGCCGTCAAGCTGAATGTCTTCCACTGGCATTTATCGGACGACCAGGGTTTCCGCGTCGAAAGCAAGAAGTTTCCCCTGTTGCAGGAAAAAGGCTCGGACGGTCTCTACTACACGCAGGACCAGATTCGTGAAGTGATCGACTATGCGCGGGACCGCGGAATCCGCGTGGTTCCCGAGTTCGATATGCCCTGCCATACTACTTCCTGGTTCGTCGGCTATCCAGAACTGGCGAGCGGACCGGCTCCGTACCATATCGCCATCCACATGGGCGTGCATAGCGCGGCCATGGATCCAACGAAGGACTCGACCTACAAATTCCTCAACGTATTTATCGGCGAGATGGCCGCTCTTTTCCCCGATCAGTATTTCCACATCGGCGGCGATGAGTGCAATGGGAAGGAGTGGAACGCAAACCCGCAGATCCAGAGCTTCATGCGCGCGCATGGTCTTGCGACCAACGCTGCACTGCAGGCGTATTTCACCGCCAAAGTGCAGAAGCTGGTCGCC
The DNA here is from genome assembly GCA_021810735.1 of Acidobacteriota bacterium. The sequence continues at coordinate 1,716 of JAJZIF010000188.1, read as the reverse complement.
AAACACCACAAGATCATGGAAGGCTGGGACGAAGTATTGCAGCCTGAAACTCCCAAGGATGTAGTCATCCAATCGTGGCGCGGACAAGCTTCGCTGGCGCAGGCTGCGCGGCAAGGCAATCGCGGCATTCTTTCGACCGGCTACTACATTGATTTGAACCAGCCTGCGGCGGAGCATTACCTGGTCGATCCGCTGGGGGGCGACGCTGCGACCCTAACTCCAGAGCAGAAGAAACTCATCCTTGGTGGAGAAGCCACCATGTGGAGCGAATTCGTCAATCCAGAAAACATGGACAGCCGCATTTGGCCACGCACGGCGGCCATCGCCGAACGGTTGTGGTCGCCGCAGCAGATGACGGATGTCGATTCAATGTATCGGCGGTTGGCGGTGATTTCGCAGAAGCTGGAATATTACAGACTGAATCCTGCGGCTGTAACAAATGTGATGCTGCAAAGAATGAGCGGAAATCCCGATCCGGCGCCTTTAAAGGTTCTTGCTGCGGTCGTTCAACCGCCCCAGGGGTATGTGCGTGGAGGTCGAGGATCGTATACCGCTTTTACGCCGCTGAACCGCCTTGTCGACGCGGTACCCCCGGAGAGCGAGACGGCACGCAAGTTTCACGATCTGGCCCAACAAATTGCCGCTGGGAAAGCGACCGCGCAACAATGGCAGCAGGCTCGACAATGGCTTACTCTATGGCGCGATAACGATGCGCAGTTACAACCCATGCTGGTTCAGTCCGAGCTAACTGAGCAATTGGTCCCGGTCTCGCATACTTTGAACCAGGTTGCAGCGATCGGTCTGCAGGCGCTGGACGATCTCGAAAACAATCGAACCGTTGCCGCGCAAGATCGTCAGCACAATCTCGAGCTCCTAAAATCCGCGGAGCAGCCTCAGGCTGTCTTGTTGGACATGGTCGCACCTTCAGTTGAATTACTCGTGCAAGCAACCAGAACGGAGTAGAGGATGACTCAGTCGATTCCAAACCGATCCTACAAAACAGCGCGTAGGGTAAAGACGACCAACCGCTTCCTAAGCCAAGCTGACTGCCTGGGTACCACCTGGGGTCGCATCAACTCTATCAAGGGAGAAATCCACATGCCTGTCCGAACTTCCCGCCTGCGCCTTCCGTCTTTCATCCTCATGACCCTGCTGCTGGCCTTGGTTTGCGGCATGGCCATCCCCGGCTTTGCCAAGACTGCGAATGGCAAGCCGTTAGCCGCTACTCCACCGATGGGTTGGAACGACTGGGCACACTATCAGTGCGACTTTACCGCGCAGACAATTCTGACCAACGCGAAGCAACTGGTGAAGAGCGGCCTCGCCGCGCACGGCTACAATACAGTGACCATCGACGATTGCTGGATGCAGAAAGATCGTGATGCCCAGGGCAACCTGCAGGTCGATCCGCAGCGCTTCCCCGAAGGAATGAAGCCGATCGCACAGGCTATCCATGCGATGGGTCTGAAGTTTGGCATCTACGAGGACGCGGGCTATGAAACGTGCGGCAAATTCGCCGGCAGCGGCGTGCCCGATGGCGGCGGCAACGACCACTTTCTCCAGGATGCTCGACTGTTTGCATCCTGGGGTGTCGATTATCTGAAGCTGGACGGCTGCAACGTCTATGTGCCCGCGGGTGGCACCCAGGCCGATGCCTACCGCAGCGCCTACGCAGCGGAAAATAAGGCGCTGAAAGCAGTGGGCCGACCTATCGTT
>JAJZIF010000187.1 GCA_021810735.1 Acidobacteriota bacterium | reverse complement strand
TCTCCGCCGCGCAAATAGCGGTCCAGCCGGAACACCAGCACGGGATGGAACGGCCGCCTGCCCGCTCTGCTGGTCTTGAAATACGTTGCGTCGACGTCCGCAATCGCTCGCGCCAGTTCGCGCGAAGGCGAATCGCTTTCGCCGCCCAGCATACGGATCATTCGAAGCTGCTGCTCGCTGGCATTCGCCGGAATTCCCTCCGAGAACACCCGCACCACGTTCTTGTTCTGCAGCGTGTCGCCCGGCGTGGTGTTGCCCCCGACAATGTCGTTGTTCAGCACGCCCTCCAGGTCCCACCCCTGTTCCTTGGCGAACTTCGCCAGATGCGCGCTGCCGTAGAGTCCCTGCTCTTCGCCCGCCACTGCCGCAAACACCAGCGTCGCCGGAAAGTGCAGCTTGCTCAGTACCCGCGCGCTCTCCAGGCTCACGGCAACACCGCTGGCATCGTCGTTCGCGCCAGGGGCTGCGCCATGCGTGTCTTCATTGCTGCTGTCGCGCGAATCGTAATGGCCGGTGACCAGGTATATACGGCCGGCCTGCGCCGGATCGCTGCCCCGCAGCACCGCGTAGATGTTGTTCAGCGCCGTCGGCTGTGCGATTCGCGATCCCGGCGCTTGCACAAACGTATCGCGCTTCACCTCCAGGCATCCGCCGCAGGCCGCGGAGTCGGCGCGGAACTGCGCCTCAATCCAATCGGCGGCCGCCAGCACGCCCTGCCCCGCGGGCAGGTCTTTGTCATTGCTGGAAAGCGTGCTGCGATTATGGAAGCTGACCAGAGTGGAAATATCCTGCTCGATCCGCTGCGGCGAAATCTGCTGGACAGCCGCCTGAATGCGCGGGTCGATCGGGGCCGCCTGGACGGGCGCGCCAAAATTCCGGCTATCCATCTGCGCCCGTGCTAACCCCGGCGCCAGTAGGCACGTCAACATACCGGAAAGTACAAACTTAGCAGCGGAATTTTTCATTGGACCTTCCCCTCGATCGTGCAAATATATTGGTAGTCCTGAATTCAATGCTGACTGTGCAAATCATCGGCTTGACGTTCGCTGCCATTCTCTTAAACTAACCTCGATGAGCTTTTCTTGGAAGCCATCATGTACCCTGAGATAAAGACGCTGAAGGAGCCGTCATGCACGTTTGTCCGGAATGTGAAAACCCCTTGTCCTTTGCCGAAGATGAAGTGGATGAAGGCGAAATTGTCCTCTGCGAGGAATGCGGCGCGGAATACGAAGTCGTCAACACCGATCCGATTGAGTTGAGCAAGGTGGAAGAAAGCGGCTACGATGAAAGTGCCATCGTTTTTCATGATGAGGACGAAGAATAGCCAGGTAGGGATCTGATGAATTGTATGCATGCGGCGCGCTGGCATGGAAAGCGCGTTCCGGCTGCCGCCGTTGTGCTGGGCGCGATTGTCTGGATGACGAACGTTTTTGGGACGCCAGGGTCTGCTTTTGCCCAGGCCGCGCGGCGTTCCGTCCAGGGGCGTGTGGTGAATGCGAGCGATGTTCCCATCCGCAGCGCCATCGTTTACTTGAGCGATACGCGCACGATGGCGGTCGAAACCTATATCACTCAGGAGGACGGCGCGTATAGCTTCGAGCAGCTCTCTCCCAATGACGACTACAAGCTTTGGGCGCAGGCCGCCGGCAAGAAGAGCCAGCCGAAAATCCTCAGTTCGTTCGACGATCGGCCCATCTTTCGCGTCATCATCCGGATCGACACCGGCAAATAAATTCGTCCTGTATCCGCCAAATCTCGTGGACCAAACAAAAAGCGCCGAATGCATGACATTCGGCGCTTCGTTGTTCTGGTACCCTTCTCGACCGCTTACTCCTCGCGTTCGCGTTTCTTCCAGTTGATCAGATCGCCCAACGTAGTCGAAGACGAAGACTGCGAAGACGACGATTCCCGCGGCGAGCCCGACGAAGCAGAATGGGCACGTTCCTTTGTCTGTGGCGCCTTGTAGGATTCCACGTCCGCCCGCGTCGCTTCATCGCCGACAGCGCGAAGACTCAGGCCGATCTTCTTCTCTTCCGCGTTCATCTTGATGATCTTGAACTCGTGCTCCTGTTCCACGTCCAGCTTCACGGGAATCCCGTGGATGTCGGTGGCTTCGGAAACGTGGCATAGGCCCTCGACGCCGTCCGCCAATTCCACGAACGCGCCAAACTGCGCCATGCGCAGCACCTTGCCATGCACAACATCGTTCACCCGATGCTGCGCGAAGAACGACTCCCACACATCCGGCTGCAGTTGCTTGATGCCGAGCGAGAGACGGCGATGTTCCGCTTCGATTCCCAGCACAACCGCCTTGACCTTGTCGCCCTTCTTGACCACTTCGGATGGGTGCTTGATCCGCTTCGTCCAGCTCATATTGCTCACGTGGACCAGGCCGTCAATGCCATCCTCAATTTCAATAAACGCGCCAAACTCGGTTAAATTCCGCACTCGCCCTTCGACCACTGTGCCCATCGTGTAGCGCTCGGAAAGATGTTCCCAGGGATTTTCCATCAGTTGCTTCATCCCCAGGGAAATGCGTCGGTCCGCCGGGTTGACGTTCAAAATGATGGTCTCAATCTCATCGCCCGGCTTCACCAGCTTCGTCGGGTGCTTCATGCGCTTCGACCAGGTCATTTCTGAAACGTGGACCAAACCTTCAATCCCTTGTTCCAGTTCCACGAAAGCGCCGTAGTCGGTGACGCTCAGAATGCGTCCCCGCACGCGCGCGCCAATCGGATAGCGCTCCGCCACGTCCAGCCATGGGTCGGGAGTCAGTTGCTTGAATCCGAGTGAAATGCGCTGCTTTTCACGGTCGAATTTCAGCACTTTCACCTGAATTTCATCGCCCACATTCACCAGGTCGCGAGGATGCGTCAGGCGGCCCCAGGACATATCGGTGACGTGCAGCAGTCCGTCGATGCCGCCCAGGTCCACAAACGCGCCGTACTCGGTCAGGTTCTTCACCGTTCCGGTCAGGATGGTCCCTTCTTCCAGATGGTCCAGCGTCACCGTGCGCTTCAGCGAGACTTCGTTCTCCAGCAGTTCCTTGCGAGAAACCACCACGTTGCCGCGCTTCTTGTTCAGCTTGATCACGCGAACGTCAATGGTCTGGCCAATGTAGGATTCCAGATTGCGCACCGGCCGGATTTCCACCTGCGAGCCCGGCAAAAACGCCTTGATGCCGATGTCCACCGTCAACCCGCCCTTCACGCGGCTGACTACCAGCCCGCTGACAGGGGTCTTGTCATTGGCGGCTTTCTCGATCGTGTCCCACACGCGATGGCGCAATGCCTTGTCGTAGTTGAGTAGATAGGTGCCGCCCGGCTCCTCGCGCTCGATCACCACTTCAATCGTCTGGCCCGGTTGCAGTTTCGACTGCCCGGTGTGGTCGAGTACCTGCTCCAGCGGGATCACACCCTCGGACTTCAGGCCCACGTCGACGACCACATGCTTGTCGGTCAGCTTGATGACCCTGCCTGCGACGACGTTGCCATCGACAGCTTGCGCCGCCTCTTGAGCAGCCTGCTCATGCTCGAACGACTCCAACAGCGCGCCAAAATCCATCTCTTCTTCTTGGGAAGAAGCATCGTGCGACGCCTGATCCTGTGTCGTGACGCTCGGCTGGGAGTGCTCTTCGGCGGGATGCTCTACGTGCTCGGGTGCCGCGACATGCTCCGCGTACGCAAGCTCGTGAGGTTGCTGATCTGTGGGTTGGGTCTCTGCCGCGGCAGAAATGTGGTGGTTGTTTTCCGGCGCTTCGGTTTGCGTCTCAAGGGTTGTGAGTTCGTTGGCTTCCAATGTCGTGTTCAGGGTTTTGCTCGCAGTGTGTTCGGGATTGAGTACATCTACCATAGGGCAGGGGGCTCCAGACTCATACGGCGCGTTGGCGCTCCGTATCGGGCGACCTTCGGTTTCTTCTCGGAAACTGTCGATCGTCCATTCATGCCGGCTGCGGTCGCCGCGGCGACTGACTGTCGAATTGGCATCTCAGCCGGACGTGAAATCCGGGCGCTTCTCTCACTCGCTCTCTCGCCGTTCGATCAAGCACTGGCAGCGGTGCCGTCGCCTGAAAGTCGGAAATCGACCCCTGGGCGGGTACCTGAGCAACAGGTCAAATCGAGGATGTGAGCCGGGGAAGATAGGAACCCTGGATTGGGAAACGGAGCACGTGAGTCCTAGGCCGCTTCGCTCCCTGCTAAAACTATATCAACCGGTGGAAAACAGTGTCAACGAGAACCCGACTCACGCCAATCCATCCGTTTCAAAAACCAGCGTACAGGAACAAGGAAATCAGGGTGCCAGAAGCGGCCTCCAGAGGCCGTTGCAGCTTTTCTGCGGGCCCGATGCGCCGCATGAACTCCTGCCGGCGATCCAAATCCCCCTCGCCGCAACCCCTTCCAAACCTTATCGACGGATTACGCGCGATGATAAACGGTTGCCACAGCGAAATTTCGTGAATAATGGATTGGCAGCAAGATATTGCGAAAGAGAAGCAGCAGTTCTACAGGAGGCCAGTCATGAGCACCGTGCTGAAAGGTGGCCGAAATCCAAATAGATCGCCGGATGATTCTTTGACGACGTTGGATAGCGACCCCATGCTGATTGAAGAGCGCAGACAGCATATATTGGCGCTCGCACAGAGCAAGGGCCGCGTTCTCGTACGGGATCTTTCCCAATCTCTTGGTATCTCCCAGATCACAATTCGAAAAGACCTGGACCATTTGCAGGCAAAGGGGCTGCTGCAGCGCAGCCACGGGGGCGCATTGCCGGCGCAACCCGGCGCGTTGTTCGATCCGACATTGCAGGAAAAAGAAAAAAGCCATCGCAGCGAGAAGATGCGGATTGCGAACGCAGCCGCCAAGCTGGTCCAGGAAGGACAATGCGTCATGCTCGACTCCGGCACGACGACTACGGCTGTGGCCCAGGCATTGAAGAAATTCTCGCACCTGACGGTAATCACCAATGGCGTCAATATCGCCGCGGAGCTGACGGGGACCCACTTTGACGTGATCCTTACGGGCGGGATCGTGCGAAAGAATTCCTTTTCCCTGGTTGGCCCGTTGGCGGAAGACATGCTGGAAGAAATGCACGCCGACATTCTTTTCCTGGGAGTCGATGGCTTCGATACGGAGATTGGACTGACCACCCCGAACCTGCTGGAGTCGCGGGTGAACCGGGCCATGGTCAAAGCGGCGGCAAAAGTGGTGGCGGTCTGCGATTCAACGAAATTCGAGCGCAGAAGTCTGTCCCGCATCGTACCGACGACGGCAGTGCATCAGGTCATCACCGATACAAATCTACGGCCGGAAATCGCAGCCGCCCTGCGCGATCTGAATATTGAGCTGATTCTCGTCTAGCGATGTTCTGTGAATCCACTCATTCGTTATGTGACTCCGAAAAGGGAACGGATCGAGGCCAAATCCCTGCCGGAAAAGCGTGGTTCCACATGCACAGTTCGATCTCATTTGCGCTGATTCAAACCGTCAGAACGCCAGGTTGGATCGAGCCGCTAAACAGACTATGAGGTGTTGATGAAAATACTCCAGATGCCAGACCAGATCCGTTATGCGACCATGACGACCGACCAACTGCGGGCGTCCTTTCTGCTGGAGGACCTGTTCCAGCCGGGCAAGATCCAGAACGTGTATGTGGACTTGGATCGGACCGTAATCGGCTCCGCAGTGCCACTGCAGTCGCCGCTTGCATTGCCGACCTATCCGGAATTGCGGGCGGATTTCTTTACAGAACGGCGCGAACTCGGCGTGTTGAACATTGGGGCAAAGGGCGAAGTGCGCGTCGACTCCGACACGTTTGAGATGAACCATCTCGATTGTCTGTACATCGGTCGCGGCAAGCACGAGATCGTCTTTACGAGTGAAGACGCTGCGCGTCCTGCGGAGTTTTATCTGCTGGGCTACCCGGCCCACGTCGAATACCCGACCCGGTTGTCGAAACGCGAGGAACTGGAACCGGTTTCGTTGGGAGCTTCCGCAACCGCCAATGCGCGCCAGATCCGAAAGCACATCCATCTGGAAGGCGTGCGAAGCTGCCAGTTGGTGATGGGCTTTACGGAGATGCAACCCGGCAGCGTGTGGAACACAATGCCGCCCCACACCCATATGCGGCGCTCGGAAATTTATTTGTACTTCAATATGCCGGCAGATGACCGGGTGATTCATCTGATGGGCCCAGCGCAGGAAACGCGTCACCTGGTTATCGCGAACAAGCAGGTGGCCGTATCTCCCGGATGGTCGATGCATGCCGGCGTGGGAACAAACAGCTACACGTTTTGCTGGGGCATGGGCGGCGAGAACCAGGTTTACAACGACATGGACCCAATTCCGATCAAAGATATGCGCTGACTGGATTGGCGAGCACCGGGCGCGGGTATCCGTTGCGGGCGGTCAAAAACGGGGCAACACGCATGGGGTGTACCGAGTTTTTTGGGCGGCGGAATACCGATTCGAGGAGAAAGCAGAATGAAACTCATCTGGGGGATGGTGGCGATGGCATTGACGGCGACGGCAGTGGCTCAGAGCGGGGGAGCGAATCATTATTCCGCCGCGAAGTTGCGGCAGATGGCGCAGAAGCTGGAGCAACAGGCGACTTCTGATAGGGCAGGCATTGCGGCGGAAACGTTGGAGAAGTATCCGGGGCATTTCACCATGCTGACGGTGCGAACGAGCAGCGGGGGCGCCGAGATGCACGCGAATGACGCGGACATCTTCTTCATTGTCGATGGAGATGCGGGGCTGACGACCGGCGGAACAGTCGTGGATGCCAAGACGACGGCGCCCGGTGAAATACGGGGGACGAAAGTCGAAGGCGGAGTGACGCAGCAGTTGGGCAAGGGGGACGTGGTTCATATTTCACCGAACACGCCGCACCAGATGACGATTGCCAAAGGTCACAGCGTGACCTACTTTGTCGTAAAAGTCCACGAGTAAGCGCTGCTGCCGGAAAGCTGCGCGCGGCAGTCTCTGAGGCTTTCGCGCAGGAATACGGCGCATCGGAATTTCTGACGCGCCGAAGCAGTCCACTCCGGTTTCACGCGTTGGGATGCGTGATGGGAAGGAACTGGCATGTCTCCGGCGTCACCGCTTCTGTGATGGGCGCGTTGAGTAGAGCTATTGCATCTCCTCTGAAGATGTCGGGCTCTGGTCGCGGCAGCATCGGATTTCGATGATATAAAGGACTGGCCATCTTTCTGCTGGAAGGAGTGTTTTGAATGTCTTCTTCACGTCGTCATTTTCTTGCGGGCCTCGGCGCTGTCGCTGCTGCCGCTTCCGTTCCGGGTTCCGCGGCGCGCGCGCTTGCGGGCCCTGCGTTGCTGTATCCGCGTGCGG
>JAJZIF010000186.1 GCA_021810735.1 Acidobacteriota bacterium | reverse complement strand
CACTGGACCGCCCAGCGGTACCGCGCGTGTCATCAAAGGCGGGTCGTTTCTCTGCCACAAATCCTACTGCAATCGCTATCGCGTCGCAGCCCGAACCTCGAATACCCCGGACAGTTCCACTTCCCACATGAGCTTCCGCTGTGCACTCTCAGATTGAGAGGGAACTCCGCGGCGCCACACCTGGCCGAAAGGAAGGATGGGAACCGGCAGCACGGGTGCGATACACCACTCTGCCAGCAAGGAAATCGAATCGATCGACGTCGCTCACGCCATAAACTTTCCGCCTGAAAGCAATCGGGCGCAGAAACAGTTCTGAACTGTTACTCTGCGCCCCAGCAGCATCGGCTCTCATCTATCTCGCCGCTTTGCTGCGGATTGCCCTGATCCCTGCTTTCCCAGTCGTTACTTCCTTACGGGCGCAATCGCATCCTTGGCGGCTTTGGCCACGCGGAACTTGACCACGGTCTTGGCCTTGATCTTGATGGCTTCTCCAGTCTGCGGATTGCGGCCCATGCGGGCTTTCCGTTCCGCCTTCACCAGACGGCCCAGTCCTGGAATGACGAAGACGCCCACTTTCTTGGTTTCCTTCACTGCGGTTTCCGCCAGCGTATCCAGAAAGCCTGCTACCTGCTTGTTGGTCAATTCGAGTTTCTCGGCGAGATGCCGAACGAGTGCTGTTTTGGTCATACCTGCTGCCATAGTTTGTCTTCCTCCTGATTACAGCAGTGGGTCTGCCACTGCATGTTTGTTTGACTTCCGCCGACCTCATCGCCGCCTGTCCAGCTTCGCACAGAATGCAAAAATCGACAGCATTGATGCGGGTCTTAAGAAACCCTTCCGCCGTTTACCTTGCGGCTTTCCGCAGGATTTGTCAATGGAAAACAGCGCATTTCCACAGGTTTTCTTCGGTTTTTGTAGGTTTTCTTGGGAAATTGGCCGATTTCATCCGGTTTTCGCCCGACATGCTCCTAAAACCCGCTTGGATACGAGCCTTCCCCGCGCCTGCGAAGTAGACAGATTCTACCGCGTTTCCTTCGGAGGAAAACTAATCCTCCATTCAAAAAGCAGTGTCACAGATGGTTCTCGTTATACTAGCGGAAGTGATTCCACTCGAAAAGGATCGAGAAAAAGAATGCACTCCAACATTCAGAATGCAAATCCATCTGCCCATCCTACGCCGCCGGAGCCTGTGCCGTTGGAGCAGGTCCTGCGAGTCGCCGAACTGGCGCAGTTGGAATTGACACTCGACGAACAGCAGGAGATGCTGCGCGATCTGAATGCCATTCTCGGTCACGTTGCGCAGTTGAACGAACTCGATACCCGCGATGTTCCGGCGATGACGCAGGTGAATGCCACGGTGCACGCCGATGCTAACGTCGCTTCTGAATCTCAAGGCAGCATCGATTCCGGTAACGTGCTGCGCGAAGATGCGCCTCGCCCTTCGCTTGATCGCGGTCGCGTCATGGCCGCCGCGCCGGAAAGCGACGGCACGTATTTCAAAGTCCCCAAGGTGATTGAACGTTGAGGTCTGTCGGTGGGCTGCGCCGCACATGGATCTTTTGTAACTGACACAGTTTCGCAAGGGAAAAGCATGGCAGAATTGAAGTCCGATTCCATCACAGCCCCGCATACTGCTCCACTCACCATCCGGGCTGCCCGTCAGGCGATTGCGAATGGGGAAACCAGCGCCGTCGCCCTGGCCGATTCGTACTACGCCACCATCGCAGCGGAAGATCCAAAAATCCACGCATGGCTCGCCCTAAGCCGCGAGCGCGCGGCAGCGCAGGCGCATCGTATTGACGACTTGGCCAGGTCAGGCGAACTGGCCAGTCAAGGCGAGACCTTGCCGCTGGCCGGCGTTCCCATCGGCATTAAAGATGTCCTGGTCATGCAGGGCGCGCCCGCCACGGCAGGCTCAAAGATTCTGGAAGGCTACCGTCCGCCTTACGATGCCACTGCGGTGGCAAGGCTCGCGGCCGCGGGCGCGGTGCTGCTCGGCAAATTGAACTGCGACGAATTCGCCATGGGCTCCTCCAACGAAAATTCCGCCTACGGCCCGGTACACAATCCGCGCGCTCTCGACCGCGTTCCCGGCGGCTCCAGCGGCGGGTCGGCGGCTGCGGTTGCCGCCAACATGGCCGTGGCCACCCTCGGCACGGATACCGGTGGTTCCATCCGTCAGCCCGCATCTTTCTGCGGCGTGGTCGGCCTGCTGCCAACCTACAGCCGCGTCTCGCGCTACGGTCTGATTGCCTTCGCGTCTTCGCTCGACCGCGTCGGTCCCTTCACTCACACCGTCGAAGATGCGGCCATTCTGCTTGGCGTGCTGGCGGGTCCTGATCCCATGGACGCGACCAGCGCGCAGCAGCCTGTCCCGGATTATGCCGCCGCGCTCGAAGCGCCAGTGAAAGGCCTTCGCATTGGCGTTCCCGACGAGTACTTCGCCGAGGGCCTGGATGCGGAGGTCCGCGCCGCTGTCGAGAAGACCGCCGACGCGCTGCGCGCCGCCGGCTGCACCCTGCATAAAGTTTCTCTGCCGCACACCCGCTACGCCGTGGCCACGTATTATGTGCTGGCGACGGCGGAGGCCAGCTCGAACCTCGCGCGTTTTGATGGCGTGCGATATGGCTTGCGCGCAGATGAAGCAACTTCGCTCAGCAGCATGTATCGCAAAACCCGCGACCAGGGATTCGGCAAGGAAGTCAAACGCCGCATTCTGCTCGGCACCTACGTGTTGAGCGCGGGATACTACGACGCATACTATCGCAAGGCGCAGCAGGTACGCACGCTGCTGACGCGCGATTTTCTTGACGCCTTCTCTCGGGTCGATGCGATCCTGACCCCGACCGCTCCTACCCCAGCGTTTCGGCTGGGAGAAAAAACCGACGACCCGCTGGCCATGTATCTTGCCGACATTTACACGGTCACCGCCAATCTCGCGGGCATCTGCGGCATCTCCGTTCCCTGTGGCAACTCGGCAGAAGGTTTGCCGATTGGCGCGCAAATTCTCGGCAAACATTTCGACGAAGCCACCATCCTTCGCCTCGCCCACGCCGTGGAGCAGTCGCAGCGATGAAAGACAATTCCAGAGAGCGAATACATTCTGCGGCGAAAGATCGCCTCGCCCAGGATCGCTTGATCGTTGCGCTCGATGTTCCCACCGCAGCGCAAGCCAGAGAACTCACTTCACAACTCAGCGGGATTTGCAGATGGATAAAAGTTGGCCTTGAGCTGTATCTCGCCGCGGGCACCGCGATCGTCGAAGAACTCGCCACACAAGGCTTCTCCATTTTTCTCGATCTCAAATTTCATGACATCCCCAACACCGTCGCTGGCGCGGTTCGTTCCGCAGCTTCGATGGGCGCATCGCTGCTCACCATCCACGCCGCTGGCGGCCCCGCAATGCTCAGTGCTGCCGCGGAAGCTGCGGCTGCATCGCCCAATCCCCCGCACCTGCTTGCTGTCACCGTGTTGACCAGCATGGATCGACAGCAGCTTGCCGCCATTGGCATTGAGGTTTCACCCGCAGACCAGGTTCTTCGCCTGGCGCGGATGGCCACGGCCAGCGGTGTCCACGGTCTCGTCTGCTCTGCGGAAGAAGTTCGGCTACTGCGTCAGGAATTAGGCGCTGCCATGCAGTTGGTTGTTCCCGGCATTCGCCCGGCGGGCGCGGAAGTTGGCGATCAGAAACGAATTGCAACTCCGTCAGTTGCAATTCGCGATGGCGCCAGCAATCTAGTCGTCGGCAGGCCAATTACCAGGGCCGGCAATCCCGCGCAGGCCGCGCAAGCCATCCTCGACGAAATTGCCGGCGCGCTCTAGCCTGCCGCGCAGTTCTTCGCTCTTGGCAATCGCGCCGCGCCAGCAAATTCCCGCCTCGCCGCATCGCGTCTCCGTATTATTGCGGAAGCCCCCTGTTCCTTTCGATCGTCACTTCTGTTGAAACTCCACCAGCGTTCGCTCCGGGCTGGCTTCCTCCCACAAATAGCGTGTACCTTCCCGGCAGAATCGCGCGCTCGCCATCGGCCAGCACCTCGATCCATGCGCGGGCATCCAGTGCAAAGTGCACCCGCTGCGTTGCCCCGGCGGCGATATGCACGCGGGAAAAACCCACCAGCGCATGCATAGGAGCGGTCTTCGACGGAGGATAGCTCATGTATAGTTCCGCCACTTCATCGCCTGCGATCTTGGAAGTATTCGTCACGTCGGCATCCACGGTCAGCGGATCGCCCGCCTGCAGAGTCGTCGTCGATACATGCAAATTCTTGAACTTGAACTTCGAGTAGCTCAGCCCATATCCAAATCCGTACAGTGGCGTGCCATGGAAATAACGATAGGTGCGGTCCGCCATCGAATAATCTTCAAACGGAGGCAGTTGCTCGGTCGAAGCATAGAAAGTGACCGGCAGCCTTCCCGCTGGATTGTATTTGCCGAGCAAGGTATTCACGATTGCCTCGCCGCCGCGTGCGCCCGGATACCACGCTTCGAGAATGGCGTTGGCATGTTGCTGGGACCAGTTCACCGCGAGAGCCGATCCGTTCATCAGCACCACAACCAGCGGCTTGCCAGTGGCGGCTACAGCCTGCAGCATCTGCTGCTGCACATCCGGCAGGTCAATCGCCGTGCGATCGCCTCCGTCGAATCCAGGGATGTGGATTGGCATCTCTTCGCCTTCGAGACGCGGGGAAATTCCCACGACTGCGATCACTACGTCGGCTTCCTTTGCAGCCGCGACCGCCTGCTGGCGTAGCGCCTCGACCGGCGGCCGCCAGTTGAAGCTAATACCCGCGTTAAACAACGGCGACTGATGCGAGTACTCCAGGCGGAATGCGTGGGCCTTGGTGTCGGCGAAGTCTATGTGGAACTCGGCGGTGTCCCGCACTTGTTTGTCCTGCGATGTGCCGGATACGACCTGCTTGCCGTCGAACCATACCGTGTACGTTTCCACATCGGTGCAGCGACGGCATCGGTTCACGTTTACTTGAAATGCGTAGTCTCCTGCTGCCGGTGGAGTAAATGTTCCAGTCCAGCGGACGGAAAATGCGTCGCGCGGAATGCGATTGGGAATCGGGCTGGCCGCATCCCAGTCGGCGTCGATATTTTCCGACGTCTTGGTCACGCCCGCCCCCGAAAAATTCGTGTTCGGATAGACTGTTTCCGTCAATCCCTCCGCTCCGCCGGTCGCGGTTGTGCGAAAGGCATTGGGCGGAACGGGCAGAGCCAGTTGCTCCACGTAGGGCGCGCCTTGTACATCGAGAACGCGAGAGCGCTTCTGTTTCGCCAGAGTCTTGAACGCAGCCAGCGGCGTCTCCGGATCGATCGGCGTGCCGTTATAGTTGCCTTCCAACGCCGCCAGCGAAGATGCATTCGGCCCGATTACCGCGATTGTCTTTACCTTGGCCGCGAGAGGCAGCACACCATCGTTTTTCAGCAGCACCATCGACTCTTCGGCGGCGCGCAAGTCCAGGCTGGCGTGTTCCGGGGAGTAGACGATCGAGCTGTCCAGCGACTGCAGCGGCTGGTCGTTGGGCGGCGCCAGGATTCCCATACGAATCCGCGCCGTCATCAGTCGTTTCACCGCCGTGTCGATCTCGCTTTCTTTGATCAGCCCATCGTGTACCGCTTGCACCAGTGTTGAATATTCCTTACCGCAGCTCAGGTCGGTTCCCGCGCGCACCGCATCCACTGAGGCCTGCTCGACACTCGGCGCATATTTGTGGCCGGTGGCAATGTTGCCGACCGCTCCGCAATCGGAGACAACATAGCCGCCAAAGTTCCAGTCGTTGCGCAAAATCTTCTGCAGTAGCATCTTGCTCGCGCACGCGGGAACCCCATCCACAGCGCTATAGGCGCACATGATCGAGTCGGCATGGCCGTCGACGATGGTGGCGCGAAAGGCCGGCAGATACGTATCTTCCAAATCGTGCGGTGACACATCGACGTTGAATTTGTGGCGCAAGGGCTCCGGACCACTGTGCACATCGAAATGCTTAGGAGTGGCGATCGCCAGATAATAGTTGGGATTGTCTCCCTGTAGCCCGAGGACGAACTGCGTGCCCAGCCGCCCGGTCAGAAATGGATCTTCCCCATACGTCTCCTGACCGCGTCCCCAGCGCGGGTCCCGAAAGATATTCACATTCGGCGCCCAGAAATCCATCCCAAAATAGATGGAATGATTGTCCTCTCGTACGGCGGAGTTATAGCGGCCGCGCGCCTCCATCCCAATCACATGGCCCTCTTCGTGGATCAGTGGCGCGTCCCATGTCGCCGCCATGCCGATGGCCTGCGGAAAGACGGTTGCATAACCGGAACGCGCAACGCCGTGCAAGCCTTCACTCCACCAGTCGTACTCGGCAATGCCCAGCCGCGGAATTGCCGCGGCATGATTTTGCATCTGCGAAACTTTTTCTTCCAGTGTCATGCGAGACACCAGGTCGTCCACGCGTTGCTGAATTGGGAGCGAAGGATTCAGATACGGCGCAGGGGCATCGCTCGCGGTCGATTGCGCGAAACTTCCCGAAGCCATCAAAAATGATGCACCGAAACATACCAGCAACGCAGAAAGCCAGACGTTCAGTCGCAGCCGAACTTCTGGAAACAGGGGCAGTCGAAACATGTCATCTCCTTGTTCGCACCTTATAAAAGAGAACGGATTGGGCGTCTATCAATCTACTGTGCCTACCTCGCCCTGACAAATCCCTGCTTTCTGGCCGCGAATCCTCCCCCTGTCCGCGATCCCAACTCCAGGCTTGAAATGTATTGGAAACAGAAGTGGCGAAGGGCACGAAATCTGCATCGTAGTCCCCGGAGACATATCCGCATGATTACCCGCAAGAAGTTAGCGTTCGGCTCAATGCTTTCTGCTGTTCTGATGTTGAGTGTTGCACATGTCGCGGGAATCAAAATTCAAACGCCGCGGTGCAGACCTGAAATCAGAGTGGGGGGATCCAGCGGCCGCGAACAACGCGCTCGTCGATGGCGCAACTCCCGCGTATTGCTGGCGCCGCGCCCAGCTACGCCGCGCAACCGGCAAGGTTCCGTTCCAACCAACCCGTCCTATCCTCCGCCTCCACAGGGTGGCTACGATCAAGGTGGGTATAACGCACCCGAGTACGCGCAGGGCGGATATGGCGACAACGCCGACGAACAGCCCATCTATGCTCCCGAACCGCCTCCTGAAATGCCTCAATATGAGCAGCCCTACTGCCCCGGCGATGACTACATCTGGATCTCGGGATATTGGTATTGGACGCAGTCTCTAGTGTCTTGAGCCTTAAATCTCTTCGGGTCTGATTCCCCGCCGCTTGCGGCGTAGCCTTCATCTCGCGCTGTTTTGAGAAAAATAGACTACGTTATCAGATACCCCGCTGCTTGC
>JAJZIF010000185.1 GCA_021810735.1 Acidobacteriota bacterium | reverse complement strand
TCTCTCCCGCGCGCACGGAAGCCCCTTTGTACAACCGCCTGACGTAGTGTTTCCGTCCCGATGGCTGCCCGGATCCGCGATTTCGGCTGAGGATTCGCTCGTCACCGAGCTAGCCGATTGCGCCACGAGAGTGCTAGGGAAAACACCCCCCGTAGTTGGCTTTGAGGCTCCCTGCGACATGTATATCTTTCATATGCTCACCAAGACCCCCGCCGTCCTATGGGGACCGCGAGGCGGCAACACGCACGCAGCGGACGAGTATGTCGAGATCGACTCGCTCATCGATGCTGCAAAAGTGCTGCTTGTTTTCGTGCACGAATGGTGTTCCGCCCGCTAACCACAATTCACCTGTCCAAGCGAAGCTGGGCATATGGATGCCACAAATGGGAATGCGTGTTCCCATTTGCCTGCTTGACCCATAGACCTTTTGTTTTGTAATGAATAGTTACTTTCTGGATGCCCTTGCACGAGATGCATTTTGCTGCAACGCCGTCCGATCGTTCAGCGCAGAGATTGAACGAGAACCCTAGAGTATCGGCGCGTCGGACACTCAGCGTGCGTGAAGAGACTGAAATCGACTGCCGTGTTTAGGAATTGCGAACATGCTACCAGCAATCCAGAAATGGGAAATGGTGTTCCCGCAGGAAGCTTTCGCGAAGCTCCGCATCCCGAAAAGCCTCCGTGCCACCCGGCCGCAAGGTGGATAGCGCGCCAGTAATGTTGCCCGCGACAGCACACTCCAGCGTGTTCGCACCGCGAACGTAACCGCACAGAAAACCCGCATCGAAACTATCCCCCGCGCCGATGGTGTCTACAGGATCGATTTTGAGCGGAGGAATGCGGTGGAGTCGATCGCCGATCTGGACCAGCGCCCCACGAGCGCCGCATTTGGCGGCGATGCACGGGACGCGGCTGGACAAGGTATGCAGCGCATCCTCGACAGTGTCGCGCCGGGCAATCCGGCAGGCTTCATCGGCATTTGGAAGCAATACGTCGACGTACTCCAGCAATTCCTGTAGAACGCCATCCCAGCGGTCTTCCGGATCGTCATTCGTATCCAGGGAAATCGTGAGTCCGGCGTGCTTCAGGTCACGAAACAATGCCGGCAGATCTGGGGCCAGTGCCTGCTGCAGAAAAAGAGAGGACAAGTGGAAGTGTTTCGCTGAGGCCAGATATTCAAAATTGAGGTCGGCCAGGGACATACCGCTCATCGTACCGGGATAGGTGAGAATCCGGCGTTGGGCGCCGTGGTGCAGTAGAATCGTGACGCCAGTACTGGTCGCATCTGTCGCATAGACAATCTGGGACAGATCTGTCCCGCTTTCTGCCAGGTGTTCGAGTGCGATTCGGCCCAATTCGTCTTTGCCCAGGCGCGTCGTGAAGCCCACCCTGGCCCCGAGGGTAGCCAGGTTATGCGCGACAATGGCCGATGACCCCCCGAGAGTGAGGCGGAAATCCGTGGCCAGAATCTCTCGCTCTAAAGGGATGTTCGCCGGCAAACCGTACAGGATCAAATCAAGATTAATTTCGCCGGCAATATTGACGTCGAATCGTTTGTCTAGGGGTGCCATTTTATGTGAGGTACATCACTAACCGGTTGCTAAGTTGTATCTTATTGGTTATGATCAATTCCGTTTTGTTATCTTATCATTGTTGTGGTATCTGTTTGGAATCCGGTTTCCTGCGATATCAGACCCCGAAGGAGCATTGAACTGTGATGAACTTGCTGCGTCTCATCCACTTGGACAAAGAAGAAAAGGTAAAACGCGGGTTGTCCCATACTCCCAGCGAAATTGCCCAGCAGCCCCATACTTGGGCCACGACGTTCATGAATTTCCAGCAACGTCGCCCCGAAATCGAGGCATTTTTACATTCAAAGGGAATTGGTCCGGATTCCAACCAGCGTCCAATCGTTTTTCTCATTGGGGCCGGCACCTCCGATTATATTGGCCAGTCCCTGGTCGCTCTGTTGCGCCAGAAATGGCAGTGCGAGGTGAGCGCAGTCCCGAGTACGGACCTGCTCACCAATTTTGAGGATTACATCCTGCGCGACCGGAACTACCTGTGGATATCCTTCTCAAGATCGGGCGACAGCCCCGAGGGCGTTACCGTGCTGGACAAGGCGCTGAAAGAATACTCGAATATTTCCCATCTGGTTGTCTCCTGCAATGCATCCGGAAAAATGATTATGGACCACCGGAACGAACCGCGGGTGTTCGGGCTTTTGTTGGATGACGCCGTCAATGATCGCGGACTGGCTATGACGAGCTCTTTCTCAAACATGGTTGTCTGCGGTCAATGCCTTGCCAATACATGGACGTTGGAGGAATACGAGCCCATCCTGCAATCCCTGGTAGCCGCGGGAGAGAAGTTTCTGGAAGTGGCCGACGTATGTGCGGCCAGTCTGGCCGAGGGGCCGTATACCAGAGTTTGCTTTGTCGGCTCGGGAGCGATGAAAGCGGTTGCCACCGAGTCCGCCTTGAAGGTTTCCGAACTCACCGCGGGTCGAATCCAGTCCATGTCCGAATCCACCCTGGGATTGCGGCACGGCCCTTTGGCTGCATTGAATGCAGAGACCTTGTTCGTCTGCTACGTTTCCGGCGATCGACGGCGGCAGCACTATGAAGCCGACCTGCTGAGGGAAATCGAAAAAAAAGGTGTCGTCCAGACGCGGGTCGCAGTGGCGATCGAAGCGACGAGCGAAATTCGCAAGGAATGCGAATACCTCCTCACATCCGGGTTGCAGGCTTCGATCCCCGACGCATATCGGCCACCCCTCGACGTCATCTTCGGCCAGTTGCTGGGGCTTTTTTTCTCGATTCGCTTCAATCTCAAACCGGATGCGCCCAGCCCGAGCGGGGTAATTACCCGTGTGGTGCAGAATGTGAGCATCCACTAATTTTTTCTCATTATTCGGTCGTTTCAGCACCGCACTTCAGTGATGGCTCAGACGTTTTCCGGCGGCGCGAGCCCGTCGGAGGCATTTTCGCACGCCAGAAACCGGACAGGCCCGTCGCTGAGGACGGGCCTGTCCGGCTTTGCCTGAAATCTTTCGTAGTTATCCGCAGAGTTGAGCGACGTTGAGGTTATCGTTTCCGTCGCCCTTCCATCCGATATAGACCTTCCCGTTATGAGTACAAAGGGCAGGCGCCTGTGAACTGGTTTCGGGAGAAGTGTACTTGCTGCCGAAGCTGGCTCCGTTGTTGGAGGAATTCTCCACATTCAGATTATTGTTGCCATCGCCTTTCCAGCCCAAGTAGAGTTTGCCGTTGTTGGATGCGAGGGTAGGACTGACAGGACTGGTGTCCGGAAGAGTTACCTTGCCGACAAAGCCGGTGATGGAGTTGCCCGAGATGTTGACCTGTGCAACGTTGAGGTTGTCGTTGCCATCGCCTTTCCAGGTGATGTAGAGGTTGCCGTTGTGAACACAGAGGCCCGGAGCCTGGGGACTGGTTTCGGGAGAAGTATACTTGTTGCCGAAGGTCGCGCCGTTGTCTGTTGAGTACATCACGTTGAGGTTGTCGTTGCCGTCCCCCTTCCACGCAATGTAGAGACGACCGTTCAACGATGCGATCGAGGGGCTAACGGGACTGGTGTCGCCGAGGATAACTTTGTTGGAGAAGCCGGTGACACTGTTTCCGGACAGATTGACGCGGGCAACGTTCAGGTTGTCATTGCCATCGCCTTTCCAGGCGATGTAGAGGTTGTCGTTGTGAACGCAGAGGCCCGGCCCCTGAGGACTGGTCTCCGCGGATGTGAATTTGCCTCCGAAAGTGATTCCACTGTCGGCAGAACACATCACGTTGAGGTTGTCGTTGCCGTCCCCCTTCCACGCAATGTAGAAACGCCCATCCAAAGACGCGAGCGAGGGGCTCCGGGGACTGGTGTCGCCGAGAGTAACTTTGCCGTTAAAGACAGAGACACTGGAGTTGTTGTAGTAAAGGTCGACCTCGCCGCCAGGAGAGGCGTTGCTGACGACGACGGCGTGCTGCCCGCAATCCGTCACCGAGTTGGTTGCAGCCCAGGCTGGCGTGACGGGACCGCTGGCCACCTCGATTTCAATGGCGCTCATTGAGGTGCGGCAGGTCTCTGGGTAGTCGGAACACTTCTGCAAGCCATAGCACTCCAGGGTTTCGACGCACCAAGTAAGCTGCTGCACGTTCTGGATGGGAAGACTGGTGTTGGCGATGCCGGAAAACTGGCAGTTATAGTTGAAGCCACTGGCCGACTGTCCGGTTTCGGTCATGACGCCGACCAGCACCTGACCTGGATTCACGCGCACGAGGGAAGTATAGAAGGCCTGTCCACCCTGGCCGTCCGCGTACCAACTGGCGACCGACCAGTAATTGCCTCCTCCTGCCGCGGAAGGTCCCCACTGGAGGACGGGTTGATAGATCATCGTGGAATTCTGGATGCCGTTGAACAGGAAGATGGTCTGCCCGGATTGGGTTGCCGGCGGCGGCGGAACTGTCCAAGTAGTGGTGAAGAGCGTCAACGGTTTGGAGTTTTCGGTCCAGGAGGCGTAGACGATCCAACCTGAGCCGAGGGCCGGAACCACCTCTGGATGAAGCGTCACCTCAAAAGGCATGAGCGGGCGGCCGGCCGGTTTCAGGACAAGCTGGCCCAAGTCGGCCAGAACCGCATTGTTGGAACCAAGCATCTTGAGATGATTCTGGGCGCTGTCGATCACAGCTCCGTGCTCGACATAATGGACCAACGAGCTGGTGCGATAGCCGCCGGGAGTCAGCACAAGATCCGTAGCGGTTGCCGGGGTGCCATCGGTCTTCATGTTTTGCGCGGCGGTGACGACTTCGAATGCGCCGGTCGCATTCTGTTGAACGGCTTCGCCGGGGTGGATAGGTGAAGTACTGCTTCTGGGGCGCGGTCCGCCGGGAGCAATTGCGGTTTCCGTTTCCTGCGTCGTTGCGGGTGAAGCTTTTTGGTTCGCCATAAAGCACCTTCCCTTCGTGATGGTGTCGGGCGCCTGGAAGGGGGGATGGTAAGCACGCCGGGTATTCCAGGGGAACCCTCGACATTGGGATTGCTGCAGCAGGCGGACGGGAGCGTTTGCCGATCCGCTCGACTGTGAAGGAGATTTCCGGATTGGCCCTGGGCTTCTTCCCTGCCGCAATGGGTGCAAGCGCACAGAGCACTTCAATTCAGTGGGCAAACTATATACCCGGTTACCAACTCCAGCAAGTAAAAAAACTATCTTTGTGTTGCCGTGAAAATCGGCGATCCAGAAGCTGACTTCTAACCGGATTGGTTGGGGGAAATCCGGAGTACGCCAGGAAACCGAGAGCGGGGGGAAACCGAGCGGACACGCCGTTGAAGGTTCATCGACGCCCGCTGGGCGTAGTCCCGCGGTAAGGTCGATTGCCGGCGAGGGGGGCTTATTGCTCCGGAAAAACGGCGTCCTGCGAGAACTCCGAACGGGCAAACTCGGAGATTGCGTCTGTGGGGCGGTTGGCAAGAGGCCAGCCCGCCAACACCAGCAATGGGGCGGGACCCGGCACTAAATCTCCAAGACCGCCAAGCGTGGTGGTTCGACGATCCTCGCCCGGCAAGGAAACCTGGCTCATCACAACGCAGGGCAGTTCAGGCGGCATCCCTCCCTGAAGCATGTCCCAGGCCAGCGCGCGAAGATCGCGTCCAGGCATGTAGATTCCCAGGGTGGCATCGGTCGGTAAGGGGCCGCGCCAAAGGGACGACCCATTCGAGGCATTGCTGCCGGAGGCGTGGTGCGCTGTGGTCAAAATTACTTTCGATGCACTGCGCCGGTCGGTCAAGGACTTCCGCGCCGCCGCCGCAGCGGCAAACATGGAGGTCACGCCAGAGACAATTTCGCATGGAATCTCGGCCTCTTCCAGCGCGTCGAGTTCTTCGCCGGCGCGTCCAAAGATCAGCGGATCGCCGCTCTTCAGGCGAACTACACTGGCCCCACTCCGCGCGTGCTCAATCATTAGCAGGTGAATCTGTTCCTGCGTGATGCGACGGCTGCCGCAGCGTTTCCCAACGCTAACCACGCATGCTCCAGGTCGGGCGCGATCGAGAATCGCCTGGGGAACCAAATCGTCATGCAGAACCACATCCGCGGTCGCTAACAAGTCGGCGGCCTTCAGGGTCAACAATTCCGGATCGCCGGGACCCGCGCCTACCAGATACACCGTGCCTTTCTGTGCTGTCGTCATCGCGCATGCTCCTGTTCTGAATTTTCAGGGAAGGCAAGTTTTCGAGATGGGCATTCTTCCAAGGCACAGACCGAACGATGCGCCAGTGCATGCAGCAGAGCCTTCCGTTCATTCCCGGCAAGATGTGTCGCGAGGATCTCTCGCCGCAGACTGCCGAGTTCATCGAGCCACGCCGCGGTATCCTGCGGTAACTGGGCATCGATGTCCTGCCTCAACTGCTGGGCCAGAGCGGGACTTTCTCCAGCCGTCGAAATGGCAATTTGTAACTTTCCTCGTTGCACAATCGAGGAAAAGTAATAGTCACAGTTCGGTGGATCGTCGACTGAATTGCATAACAGACCGCGTTGCTGCGCCGCCTGATACACGGAGCGATTCACGACGCGAGAATTGGTCGCTGTGACAACGAGAAATTGTCCTTCCATGTCGGACTCCTGGAACTCACGACGTATCAATACAATCTTGCCCGCCGCCGCGAGCCGCTCAACTTCTTCACATGCGACTGGAGCCACCACACGGAGTGTTGCGTCCGCATGTAACAGGCTGGATATTTTTTCCAACGCGACATTGCCGGCGCCCACAACCAGGCAAGCTCTGCGCTCCAGCTTCAAAAATATGGGCAAAAGATTCATGCTGCTCCTTCTTCTTCCAGGGCGAATCAGTCCGCCGCGTAGGGAACATGTCCGGGAGAAACATCGCGCGCCACCGGTTCGAACACAGTGCCAGCCAGCTGATCGCGCAGCTCGGCATCGCTATGGCGGGCAAAGTAGCTGCGCAGATTCTCTCCATCGTCGCGACCGGCAAGGTATTGGCGCAATAGCCGTTCCATGGCCTCGGGAACTTCCGTCGCCGCGCAGCGGTAGCCAACCGGACGGCCCGTTCTCTGATGCAGTCCGACCGCACCGCCCAGGCAGAAATAATAGGCATCGACCATTTTACCTTGGTGCTTGATTTTCTTGCCCTCGATGCCGATGTCGGCAATCCAATGTTGGCCGCAACTGTTGGGGCAACCTGTGACATTCAGCTTGAGCTGCTGGTCGAATTGAGGAATGCGCTGCTCCATCTCCTCGACCAGCCAGCGCGTGAATCCTTTGGTCTCGGTGATGGCGAGCTTGCAGAATTCCGTGCCGGTGCAGGCGATGGCGCCGCGCCAGAAATTGGACCCCTCGACACGAAGGTCAATCGCTTCCAGTTC
>JAJZIF010000184.1 GCA_021810735.1 Acidobacteriota bacterium | reverse complement strand
ATCAAGATTATGCGGTTTCGACCCGCGAATATCAGACTGATCAATCGTCGCTAAAATCTGCCCCGACTGCTGCTCGCCCTGTCCTCGAACCACGGCAAAAGCAACAACCACGACAAAAACAACCCCACAGTTGCGCAGGAGTTGACAGGGTCACTCCATATCAGGTTCATATTCGCCTCCAATCCTTTGTCACCGTGTAAGGCATCGAGTTAGGGGGCGATTCCATCTTTCGTCATGTTCAGCAAGTAACTGTGAACATCTTTATATCTCTTTTGCTATCCGCGCTGTCATCGCCTCGATCGGAACATCTGACTGTACACGCGCTCCAATGGCTCGGGACTGACGTTGATCTTTCCGCGATATGGATTGTCGAGTGCCGCCACCATAAAGACCATCAGCCCGATAAGCCCGGCAAAGAGAATCGCCATCCGGATGTGCATCCTTAGGTTCCCCCTGGAAGAACCATGTACCAACGAGGGCGGCTCCTGTGCCGCGCCTCGTCCGCGGCAAGATCACTGCCCCTGATACAGAAAGCGGATGCTGCGTTCTTTCAGTACAGCCGCGCGACTGTGGCTGTAGTCCTGGTGGCTGCGGGCCGCGGGATAGGGCAAGCCGTCTGTCAGACCCTTCCAGAGGATGCGATTGAAAAGCACCGGCGGTACACGATCCTCCGTCGTCCAGTCGAAACCACGAGTCTGCCTCGCCCAATAGGCGGCGGGGTGTGCTTCGTGAAACACCGGACTGAGCTGACTCACTTGCCGCGACGGTGCAAGTTCCGCCTCTATTGGCGCAGGGGTGATGGCCGTGTAGGTCCAGTCGGACTGATTGAGATCGAAGACCGCCGTCATCGGCCGCTGATACGCATCGTTGAGATTGAGATGACCAATTCCCAGCACGTCTTCGATGGTGCGCACCATATTCACGGTCGAGTAGCGCTGATGGACGACAACACCCTGCTTGACATACGGACCCGCCACGAAGGCGATGCTGCGGTGGGCATCCACATGATCCGGGCCGGCCTGCGCATCGTCCTCGATAACAAAGATCAAGGTCGAGTTGGCGTAGGGGCTATGCGCGATCCTCTCGATCAGCTTGCCGACCGCGTAATCGTTATCCGCGGTCTCCTTTTCGGGAGTATTGATGCCGTCGATGGCGGTTGCGAAATTGCCCTCGTGGTCGTGCATGAACCGGACGAGTTCGAGACTGGGCAAACTGCGATTGGCGACGTACTGATTGAATTCATGCTCCCACTCAAGCTCGCGACGAAAATCGGGATAGCCATTGTCGAATGCGCGAAAATATGGATCGGTGATGCCGATGAGTTGCGGCCTGATTGGAACGTCGACTACGGTATGGCTCGCGCGCGGGTCCGGAACTTCCGGCGTGTGCGGCGGAATGATCGATTCAAATCCATAGTTCCTTACAGTAAGGCCATGCCGCAGCGCCGAGTTCCAGAGATAGCCCTGCTGCTTCTGTCCTTCCGGTCCGTCCGGCGACTCCTCGTTGTTCAACCCCGGGAGCAGATTGGGATCGTTCGGGTAGGCGGCGTTGTGGGCCTGACGTTCAGCGACTGTGGGCATATCTACATTCACGCCGCGAGGCGAGCCGCGACCGGCGTAACTCAGCGGGACCGTCTTGACGTTGATGTCTGTCTCGCGCGCCGAGGTGCTCCATGGCCAGCCGCTGCCGCTCACCTCGCCGCTGCACAGAAAGTTGTCGAGATCGACGAATTGGTCCGCCAGCCGGTGCTGATTCGGTGTGATGACAGTTCCAAATTCGGCCAGCGCTGGATCACCATCGCCTCGATCCAGGTCGCCCAGTACCTGATCGTAGGTGCGGTTCTCTTTGACAATGTAGATCACGTGCTGGATGTGCTGGCGGAGCGCCGCCATCACTTGCTCGTCCGATTGATCCGGCAAACTATCCAGGAAATCGTTGGCTGCGACTCGCCTGGTGAGCCGCGCGAGTTCTGCGCGGTCCGGCACCGGAAAGGCCTGGAGACCGGCTTTCTCAAGTTGCAGGATGTACTGGTTCGCAGACTGATGGGCCCGAAAGACCCCAGCGGGAAGCTGAGTTCCGTCATAAAGCGGGTTCGGGCCCGGGTCGCTCTTGCTATTCACGTCATACAAAGTCTTGCCATCGCGGCTGATACCGATCGATTGCGGGTACCAGCCCGTCGGGATAAGGCCGACCACCGCGTGCGCCTTGCCCGGCGCGAGCGAAATCACCGCAATCGCGTTCATCCCTCCGTTGGTGACGTAAAGCGTCTTTTCATCTGGCGACAGGACGAGGCCGTTCGGCGCCGCACCCGGGAGCTGCTTCGGGCCGCGCAGAATGCCGGCGGGCGCGGTTGTGCGAATGGTCTCGACGATTCGGTTCGTCGTTGTATCGATGACCGAGACGCGATCGCTATTGTCGGCAGCGACGAAGAGACGCGCCTGCGCGCTGTTCAGCACCATGCTGTTCGGATTGCCTTCGACGGGAATGCGCGTCAGCAGCTTCGGAGCAGACGGCCTGGAAATGTCCACCACGTCGATTTCCCGGTCGCGCAGGCTAGAGATATACGCGGTGCTGTTCGCTTTGATGGCGACGCCAAATGGGGATTCGCCGCCAGCCACGCCAGTTTGCGCAGGATCGATCACGCCTGGCCGGAGATCGAGCTCGCCCACTTTCGTGCGGCTGCCAAGATCGACAAGTGAGATCGCGTCGTTGTAAATATCGGCGGCGACGAGAGTCTTGCCGTCCGCCGTTACGGCGACATTGGCGACGGTTGGCTTTTGTCGAATGCCAACACCGCGCGCGTGACCGAGTGCTACCGGAGCACCGCTCTCGGCCCAGGCGCCGCTGGCTCTGGCGAATATGTGAATGTCGTCGTCGACTCCGCCGGAGACGTAAAATTGGTTGCCGCCAGGAGAGAAAGCCAGCCCGACGAATGTATTCGGCACCTGGAAAACCTGCGTTTGCCGAAGTCCGCCGTGCGCCACATCGAAGACGAACACATACTCGTTCGAGTCGGCGGCAGCCCGGATGCCTTGCGCGTTATTGAGACGGTTGTAGCCGCTGGTCAGTACCAGCAGCGTGTTTCCATCCGGACTGATCACGAGCTTGATCGCCTGGCCCACGGTGTAGGTCGGGAAGTCTTTGAGATGCGGATTCAGCCGGGTGAACAGCGCGCCGGTCGGCGCCAGCGGCGTGATGACCTGGCCGGACGGCATGGATTGCGGCAGGCTATCTGTCTTTTGGGCAGCGGCGGGCGAAGCGAGTCCAGCCAATATCGTTGCGGAGAGGAAGCTGCCCGCCAGCACGCCGATCCAACCTTGTCGATTCGTCAATTCATTCTCCAGTCGCGAAAATTCGCGCGATTCAAATCAAAAAATCGCTGCAGGGATTCTCCACCTTTTTACACCCGGGACGTGACGCTTGCATGAACGGTCGATTGCGGGACTTGGCCGGTGGAAGGTGGCAAGCCCTAGAATTGGGATATAGGTCCGGCAGCGAATGATTGCCGAACAGTTTGAATTTTTGAGAGTGCGAGGGACACATCGACATGAGTGAGGTTGCAGTGGTGACGGAACATCGAACACACGAACAGAAACTGGACCTGCTGGCGGAAGTTGCGGTGCGGGTCGGGCTTGGCCTGCGGGCCGGTCAAGAGCTGGTGATGACTGCGTCTCTGGACGCGCTGCCGCTGGCTCGGCGCATTACGGAGCAGGCCTACCGCGCAGGGGCTTCGCTGGTGACAACGCTTTACGGCGATGATGAAGCGGCGCTGATGCGCTACCATTTCGCTCCCGATGAAAGCTTCGACCACGCGGCAAAGTGGTTGTATGACGGAATGGGCGCGGCCTTCAAAAGCGGCGCGGCGCGGCTGGCAATCACCGGCGGAAATCCGACGCTGCTCTCCAATGAAGATCCTGAAAAGGTGGGGCGGGCGAACCGCGCTGTCTCGCAGGCCTATCGACCGGCGCTCGAACTGATCACGCGTCACGAGATCAATTGGACCATTGTCGCCAGTGCGACTCCCGCATGGGCGGCGGCGATGTTCCCTGGAGATGCTCCAGACGTGGCGCTGGCGAAGCTGTGGACTGCCATCTTCCAGACGACACGGATCAATGCCGAGGACCCTGTTGCCGCGTGGAAGACGCACGATGCCGGTTTGCATCAACGCGCCGCGCGATTGAATGAGAAGCGCTACGCGGCACTGCAGTACCGCGGCCCTGGAACCGATTTCCGGCTGGGGCTCGCCGAGGACCATCTTTGGCTGGGCGGCGGGACAACGGCGGGTAACGGCCTCTATTGCATTCCCAATATGCCTACGGAAGAAGTGTTCACCACGCCGCACAAGGACCGCGCGGATGGCACGGTGACAGCCACCAAGCCGCTCTCGCATCAGGGGACGATGATCAAAGGGATTCAGGTGCGCTTTGAAAAAGGACGGATCGTGGAAGCGCGCGCCAGCCGAGGCCAGGAAGTGCTGCAACGGCTGATCGACACCGACGAAGGTGCGCGGCGTTTGGGCGAAGTGGCGCTGGTGCCGCATTCCTCGCCGATTGCCGCTAGCGGGATGCTTTTCCTGAACACGCTATTTGATGAGAATGCCGCGTCGCATATCGCGCTCGGGCAAGCCTACACTTCGTGCCTGCGCGACGGAGATACGCTGACCAAGGAACATCTGGCGGCCAAAGGCGCGAACGACAGCCTGATCCACGTGGACTGGATGATCGGATCGGGCAAGCTCGACATTGACGGCATTACGGCCGCGGATACTGTGGAACCGCTGATGCGCCAGGGGGAATGGGTCTAGTGCATTTCGCCTGTCGCTATAGAGGGAAGGTCGTCATTCTGAGCGGAGCGAAGAATCTGGGCATTGGCTTTTATTCAAGAATACCGAGATCCTTCGGTCGCTACGGCGACCTCAGGATGACGGGTCGTCTTATCGCCCCTCTTCACCATTCGGAAAAATGCTCTAGAGCGGATTGACAGTAGGTGTAGTTATTTGTGAAAGGGAGTCATTCTGAACGGAGCGCAGCGGAGTGAAGAATCCAGACGATATGCGCCTGGTCATTGCCGCCGTCACCCTCTGGATTCTTCGCTTCGCTCAGAATGACTCATCTCATTTTTAACTACAGTATCTGTAAATCTGCTCTAAGCCAAGGAACTCACGCCCGAGCGGTGCGATATCTCCAGCGCTTCGAATAGAATCTTGGAACTATATTCGCCAATCGCGAGTTAATAGCCACAGGCCACGTTCAGGAATAATTACGCAGATATGGGCCGATTCCGCTGGACCTCCGCCAACGGGGCGCGGACCGTTTGTAAAATACCGCGCAGAATGGCGGTCGGGGTGGGCGGACAACCGGTCACCGTAAAGTTCACGGGGAGAATATTGGACACGCCGCCGTGACTGGCATAGCTTGTTCCAAAGATGCCGCCGCAGGCACCGCAATCTCCCACGGCAATCACAAATTTAGGGTCGGGGATGGCGTCGTAGGTGCGCCGCAAGGCCTCTTCCATATTCACTGAAACTGGACCCGTCACCAGCAGCATGTCTGCATGGCGCGGGCTGGCAACAAAGTGGATGCCTGCGCCTTCCAGATTGTAATAAGGATTGTGCAGCGCCTGGATTTCCAGCTCGCAGCCATTGCACGAACCGGCATCCACATGGCGAATGCAGAGGGCTCGTCCAAGGACCGCCAGCAATTCCGCCTGCAAGTCCCCCATCTCCGGCGATGAACCGTCCAATGCCGGCAATGGTTCGGTCAGCAATCCGGTGCGCGCCATGCGCGAGAGTGTGTTCCACATAGCTTCTTATCCGTCTTGTCCGCTGTAGGACAGGTTGAATGATTTGTTGATGAGAGGGAAGTCCGGCACGATGTCGCCAATGACCGCATATTCGATCAGCGGCCAGTTCTGCCATGAAGGGTCGTGCGCATGGCAGCGCCGGATGCTTCCGCTGGCCCCGTCCGGGCCGGTTTCCAGGGCAATCAGCACTGGCCCGCGCCAGGATTCAATGACTCCCAGCCCCAAACGATATGGCGCAGCATCGGGAACAGGCGCGTGGATCGGGCCTGCGGGAAGGTCTTGCAACAATGCGCGGCAGAGGCGGAGAGATTCATTTATCTCGTCAAAACGCAGTTGCACTCGCGCGGCGACATCGCCAGCGGATTGCACAATACATTTCGTAGCAATCCTGTCATAGGGCGGCCAGGGGTGGTCTACTCGCAAATCGCACGCAATGCCGGAAGCGCGCGCAACCAGGCCCAGCCCGCCCAACTTTTCGGCAACAGATTGTTGCAACCGTCCCGTCCCGCGAAAGCGGTCCTGCAGTCCTGCGTGCTCGTCATAGATCGAGCGCAGGTTGGTAACAGACTGTTCCAGATCGGCGTACAACTCCTGCAGCCGCGCGGGTGCCTCCGCGGGCAGATCGACGGCCACGCCGCCGGGAACAATGTAGTCGAGCAGGTACCTCGCTCCAAAAGCGACTGTGTTGCTGCGCAGCAGGTCTTCTTTGAAGCGCGAGAAATGCGTCAGTCCAAAAGCAAAGCCGGCGTCGTTGCCCAGCGCGCCCAAATCGCCCAGATGATTGGCCAGACGCTCGTGTTCCAGCGCCAGGGCGCGCAGCAGCGTGGCGCGGACCGGACAGACGGTTCCGGCAATGGACTCCAGCGCTGCGCAGTAGGCCCAGGAAAAAGCGACGGCGGCATCGCCGGAAATCCGCGCGGCTAAACGATGGCCTCCGGACTGCGGCATCGTCTCAAATAGTTTTGCCACGCCCTTGTGGGTGTAGCCGAGTCGCGCCTCCAGCCGCAACATCTTTTCGCCCACGATGGAGAAGCGGAAATGCCCTGGCTCGATGGTGCCCGCGTGGACCGGGCCGACCGCGATCTCATGCACGCCGCTGCCCTCCACCATCACAAACGGATAAGGCGCGGAGACGTTGGGATGTTGCTGGCTGCCATCCACATCGTGACGCAGAGGAAAAAAGTTCTCCGGCCAGCCGCCATGACGCAACCATCCGCGCGTGTCCGCTTCGGTGTCCAGGCTCTCCTCTGCTGCAATGCCCAACAGATCGTGCACCGCGCGCTGCATCCGCTGCGCGACGGGAAAGATGGTCGCAAGGCTGGGATACACAGGATCCGCCGTCGCTTCCGTTGTTTCCATCGCGTGCTCGGCCAGCAACACGCCTTCCGTCAGAAGATAGGCCGCGTAGATGCGAAAGCAGCCATCGCGGTCGCGATCATCCGCTCCCCATAGTGCGAGCAGGCGCGCGCCGGATTCGCGCAGCGTCGCGGAGAGTTGCAGCCATTGCCGGCGGTCTGTGCGCACCTGGCTGGCGCGCAAATTGGCGGGTAGCGGGAGAAGTGGAAGTTCCAGGAATTCAGGC
>JAJZIF010000183.1 GCA_021810735.1 Acidobacteriota bacterium | reverse complement strand
TTTCCGTTCAAAATTTCAGCGACACGCCGCGGGCGCGGAATGAAATTGCCAAAGTCATCCAGTCGAAGCACCGGCCCGGCTCGGTGTATGACGTGGTCGAATACACGGCCCTCGTGGATACTGCCGCACACATCGCGGACATTATGACGCTTGTGCTGCTGCTCGTTTCCGCTGTCACGCTCGCCGTCAGCGGAGTGGGCATTATGAACATCATGCTGGCGACGGTGCGATCGCGCATTCGCGAAATCGGCATCCGAAAAGCTGTGGGCGCCACGTACCGCGAAATTCAATTGCAGTTCCTTGCCGAAGCGATTCTCATCTCGCTCAGCGGAGGCATCGTCGGTACGTTGCTTGGGCTTGCCCTTCCGCTCTCTGTGCGTTTTCTGCTCCCCGCCTTCACCATCCCCATTTCACCGTGGTCGGTGGTGATTTCTCTGGGCACCGCGATGATGGTAGGAGTCTTGTTTGGGACCTTGCCGGCCACCCGCGCCGCGCAAATGGATCCCGTGGAATCCCTGAAATATGAGTAGCACTGGAAATGTGGTTGGCCGGATGCGGATCCGTCAAGCGCCGGTCAAGCTGGCCATCAGTTCACGAGCGGCGGTTCTTCCCGAGTGAATCAGATCGGGCAATCCCACACCGCGATAGGCGTTGCCGATGAGACGCATGTGTGGAAGCCGGGAAATGCGAGCATCCAACTCCGCCATACGATCCAAATGGCCAACCGAATAGAGCGGGAGAGAGTCCGGCCAGCGTCGAACCAGCGCGATCGAGGGTTCCGGCAGCTTGCCAACAATGCGCCCGAGAGTAGTCTGGGCCAGCCGGAGCAGCGTGGCGTCGCTCACCTCTAACAATGGCGCGACGGTGGGACCGCCAAAGAATGCGCGCAGTAACACAGCGTCCTTCGGCGCGCGCTGCGGAAATTTTTGATCGACAAATGTGCATGCGAGCAGCGCACTCTGGGCGATGGCTTCCACGTCGTCGTTCGAAATGGGCCGGGACGGTCCATACTGCGCCGCGATTTGTGGAACCAGAAATCCGAATCCACGAGGAATGCGCATGGCCGAGGCCCGGTCAGCAGAAAAGGCCAGCGCCACAACAATGGCGGAGGATGACTGCTGCGGCAGCAGTTCCTCGATGCGTTCGTCGATTGCCCCGAACAGTTGCGCCGTAGTTTTGGCAGGAGTTGCCACCAGAACAGCATCGAATGTTTGCGACGCGGGATGAGATACTCCCGGCACGGATGCTCGATGAACCACCCATCCCTCGCCGGTCCGATCGATGGACGCCACGACAATTCCACTCTGAATGCTGCTCGCGGGAATATGGGATTCCATTCCCTCGACGAGTCCTGCCAGTCCGTGGCGCAGGGTAGTGAAAATCGCCGCGGGCTCATCCCCAGCCTGCCTGCGCTGCTGCAGGCCGAGCACCAAACTTCCATAGTCTCGTTCCAACGCAACGAAGGCTGGGAGCACAGCACGCGCGCTCAACATTGCGATGTCTCCGCCAAACACGCCGGCCAGCAGCGGCGCTGCAATCGTGTCCGCAACCTCCGCGCCAAAGTGCCGAAAGACGAAATCTCGCACCGATTCATCGCGGGAGGAGCCAGCGGCATCGATCGCGCTTGTTTTCAACTGTTCCGCCAGCTTCGGCTCGCGCAGGTATGCGAGCTTCGCCTGCCAGATGAACAGCGGCGAATTCAACACGCCGGCCCACTGCGCCGGCACCATCATGCGCATGCCGTCCGGCATCGCAGTCAGCGCACGGCCTTGGACAAGATATGTTTTGCGCCTGTCATCGCGGGAAGGAACCAGCTCGCTCTCCAACCCAAGCTCCAGCGCCAAATCGCGCGCCCAGGGTTTTTCCGTCACCCAGCTATCGGGTCCGCATTCGATGACGAAACCGTCGCGCCGTACGGTCTCCACAATCCCACCTAAGCGAGAAGCAGCGTCGAAAAGAACAAACTCAATGGGCGCTCCCGCGTGCTGCTGGAGCGCGAGTTCATAGGCGGCCGAAAGTCCGGCAATACCTCCGCCAATGATGGCGATCCGCTTCATTTTTGGGCAGACATTCCGACGATAGACCCAGCTTCCAACCGCGCTGCGCCAAGCCGCAGCATTCCGCGCGAAACCAGGTCCGCAAGCGCGGCGGTCAGCAAAGGAGAGCCATTCAGAGATTCGGGTCGAAACAACTGCAACCCCAGCCGGCGCGCCAACCCATGAAACGCAATATCAATGTCATACAAAATTTCCACGTGATCGCACAGAAAACCGATCGGCTGCAACACCACGCCGCGATGGCCCTCCCGATAGAGGCATTCGAGCGTCTGCTCGACCGTTGGCCCAATCCATGGGCCGCCGGACATTCCCTGACTTTGGAACGCGAAGTACCAATCCTCTGGCGTCAACCCATCCGAGGCAAGTCGTTCCGCGACCATGCTCGCCGTGTGTTTCGTCTCGATGGCATACGGATCGGGTCCGGTGGACACGCCGGGCGGGAGCGCATAGGAGCGCTCCGGAACTGTGGGCCGAACGGCGCCGGACAATGACCTGGAAATTCCGCTGTGCCTGTCGTGTGTCTGCGGCGCTTCGCTCGATTGCGTTGGGACCGTTCCATTCTGAATCGTTCGGCACGGCACGCTGTGGGCAGTGAACAACACTGGAATTTTCGCTCCGACAACCCGGCACGCTTCCAGCCAGATCGGCCGCAGACGTTCGGCAAAGGCGTCTGCCAGACGAGGATGGTCAGCCCATCCATCGATGAAGTAGACCTGCAGTGCAGTCCCCGCTTCTGCGTAGACAGCCCGCCGGTAAAGGCCCACGCTGGTACGCGAATTTTGCGGCGCCAGGCAGATCGCGACCGCATCCGTCACCCCATCGGCCCGCATGATGCGTACAGTGTCCGCGATATACGGTTTCCAGTTGCGCATCCCCACATACACGGGCAGACCGATTTTTTGCTGGAGCGAGGCTGCTTGCCTGAACGTCCACTCGGTCAACGGACTTTTGCCAATCTGCGCATAGCGGCTTTGGATCTCTTCCACAACATGGACTGGCATGGGCCGACCGCTCACCACATTTTTCAGATATTCAGGAATTTCTTCCACCGTCTCCGGCGAACCGTGCGCCAGGAGCAGCACGGCAAATTTGCGGTCAGTCTCGCTTGCGGGCGTCAAATCTGCCTCAACGCGGGCTCGCGTCCCAGGTCCGTTGACTCTGCTTTCAACTGCGCACAAATTTCTCGCACCCAGCCAACCACACGCTGCACTTTTTCTACTGGAGTGCCAGGCACAATCCCGTGGCCCACGTTAAAAATGTGCCCCGGCCTTCCGCCCGCTTGCCGTAACACCTCTTCCACACGAGCACGCAACAAACTCTCCGGGGCGAACAGCGCAATGGGATCGAGGTTGCCCTGCACCGCGCAATGCTCACCGACAGCCAGCCTGCCCGCATCGAGCGGAATCCGCCAGTCGAGTCCGATGACATCGGCGCCGGTCTCGCGCATACTGGGCAGCAGACTCGCGGTATCGACACCGAAGTAAATGACAGGCACTCCCTGGTCCTGCACCCGGCGCACCAGCGACTGCGTAATCGGCAGCACAAACTCCCTGTAATCCGTAACCGAAAGCGCGCCAGCCCAGCTGTCGAAAATCTGGATGACATCCGCGCCCGCCTCGACCTGCTGCGCCGCATAGTCCGCCAGCACCGTCGCCAACTTCTGCATCAGCGCTTCCCATGCCGCC
This sequence comes from Acidobacteriota bacterium, assembly GCA_021810735.1. Next base: position 3,665 of record JAJZIF010000183.1, on the reverse strand, counting down.
GGATCGTTATACATCAGGTACTTGGTTGCAATGTAATTGCGGGAGCCGCCACCCTCAATCATGTAACTGGCCAGCGTGAACGGCGCACCGCAGAAGCCGATCATGCCCATGCGATCGCCAAAGTGCGCCGTGACGCGGGCGATGGCTTCTGCCACATACCCAAGGTCGGCTGTGCGATCTGTCCGCAAGGCGTTGATGTCGGCTGCGCTGCGAATCGGACGATAGACCTGGGGGCCTTCTCCCGCCTGAAATACAAAATCCAGGCCCATCGGTTCGAGTGGCAATAAAAGATCGGCGAAAATAATCGCCGCATCGACGTCCAGCTTTTCGGCGGCGGTGATCGTCACTTCCGCCGCGAGTGCGGGCGACTTGCAAATTTCCATCAGCGAATGTACGCGCCGAACCGCCTGGTACTCCGGCATGTAGCGACCCGCCTGCCGCAAAAACCATACCGGCGTGCAATCAACCGGCTGTCGCAAGCACGCTCGAAGAAAGCGAGCGCCGCCGGTCATGGTCGTTCCTGTGGACAACGTTTCCGTTTGCGTGTTCTGTATGGCCATCTTCTCCTATTATCCTCTGCCCGACTGCGCGGCTGCATTCCCGTTCCAGATAGAATTGTCGCACCATGAACAGAGGAAGCAAAAACAGTTCGCGTATTGAAAAGAAAAGTGCGCTCGACTGCGCTACCATGGAAACGATTGCACCAGTCCAATTCGCCCGGAAGCAGAGTTTTCCATGCGCATCGCCTTGTTTGTCACATGCTACAACGACACGCTATTTCCAGAGGTAGGTATTGCCGTTGTGCGCGTGCTGGAGCGACTCGGCCACACCATCGATTTCCCGTACGCGCAAACCTGTTGCGGCCAGATGCATTACAACACAGGCTATCTGCCCGAGGCGCTGCCGCTGGTGCGCCGGTTCGTGGAGATATTCCGCAACAGTGAAGCTGTTTGCGTGCCATCTTCTTCCTGCGTGGGCATGATGCGGGAACACTACGAAAAAATCGCGCTGGCTTCCGGCGACAAGGCACTTCAATCCGAAATGGCGGCGTTACTGCCGCGCGTGTATGAATTCACGGAGTTGCTGGTGCATCGCCTTGGCGTAGAAGATGTGGGCGCAGTCTACCCGCACCGCGTCACCTATCACGCCAGTTGCCATTCGCTGCGCAATCTGCATCTCGGCGACGTTCCCATCCGCCTGTTGCGCAACGTGCGCGATCTCGAATTGATTCCGATGGAAGCAACTGACCTATGCTGCGGCTTTGGCGGCACGTTCTCCATCAAGAACGCGGATGTTTCCGGAGCGATGCTGGAAGAAAAATTGCAATATGTCCAGAAAACGCAAGCGGAGGTCTGCACCGCCTGCGACAACTCCTGCCTGATGCACATCGGCGGGGCGCTGCATCGGCAACGCGTGAATATCCGTACCGAGCACATTGCGACGATTCTCGGAAGCGACAGCATCTCCCCCACTTCGCGGAAGGGCGCCTAGCAATGGCCCCGACCTCAGAGCGCGAACGCCAGCCTCTGGACTTCCCCAGCGCCGCCTTGCCGTTGTTGCACGATGCGCAGTTGCGCGGGAATGTTCGCCACGCGACCGACGTGATCCAGGGAAAAAGATTTCGCGTCGTCGCGGAAATGCCGGACTGGCAATCTCTGCGCGAGGCTGGCCGACAGGTTCGCGCTCACACACTCGACTACCTCGACGTTTACCTGGAGCAGTTTGAGCAGCGCTGCACAGCGGCGGGAGGCCATGTACACTGGGCCCGCGATACCGCCGAGGCCAATCGCATCGTCCTCCAACTGGCGCAAAATCCAACCGGCCGAGTCATCAAGATCAAGAGCATGACGACCGAGGAGACCGGCCTGAACCATGCATTGGAAGCGGCCGGGATCCAGCCGATCGAGACCGACCTTGCCGAGCTGATTGTGCAACTCGGGCATGACAAGCCGTCGCACATTGTCGCCCCGGCGCTGCACAAGAATCGTCATCAGGTGCGCGAACTCTTTGTGCGCGCCATGAATCTTCCCGACCTGGGCGACCGGCCAGAGGATTTGGCGGAGGCCGCGCGTGTCTATCTGCGGCAGCAGTTCCTCTCGACGCCGGTGGCCATCAGTGGCGCGAACTTCCTCATCGCGGAGACCGGCGGCGTGTGCATCGTGGAGTCGGAAGGCAACGGACGCATGTGTCTCACGCTGCCGCGGAAACTGATCTCCGTCGCCGGCATCGACAAGATCATTCCACGTTTCCGCGATCTCGAAGTCATGCTGCAATTGTTGCCCCGATCCGCGACCGGGGAACGAATGAATCCGTATAATTCCGTGTGGACAGGCGTGCATCCGGGGGATGGGCCGCAGGAGTTTCACGTCGTGCTGCTCGACAATCGCAGGACAGAAGTTCTGCGCGACCCCGAAGCACGCGAAACTCTGCAATGCATTCGCTGCGGTGCCTGCCAGAACGCATGCCCCGTCTATCGTCAGACCGGCGGACACGCGTATGGCTCCGTGTACGCTGGTCCGATCGGCGCGATCTTGACACCGCAACTAGCCCTGATGGAGCGCGGCCAGTCGCTTCCCTACGCCTCCACTCTCTGCGGAGCGTGTTATGAGGTATGTCCGGTCAAGATCAATATCCCGGAAATTCTGATTCACCTTCGTGGACGAGTTGTCACCGGGCGGCCAAGCTATCTCCGCGCCTTGCATCCAGAGGCGATGATGATGCGCGGCATGCAATGGATGTTTCTAAGCGAAACTCGTTTCCGTCTGGCGCAACGTTTCGGCCGCATCGCGCAACGTCCCTGGATTCGGCGTAGCGGCTGGATCGAGCGTCTGCCGAGCATATTGGGCGGGTGGACGCGTACTCGGGACCTTCGCCCGCTGCCGCAGCAGAGTTTCCGCGAATGGTTTCAGGCGCGTCCCAGCGCATCGACAGGATCGCATTCAACGCTGCCTCCTCAAGTATCGTCAGAACCGCCGGAGGTGCCGCATGGCTGAAGCCCGCGTTCCGGATGTCTCCGCAACCGACCCTCTCAGCGCGCGGTCCGAAATTCTGGCGCGCATCCGCTCGGCCAATCGCGCTAGTATCTCTGACGCCCGAACCCTCAGCGCGGAAGAAGCATGGCAAAGAATTCCGCGCAACTATCGCGACGCCGGTTTATTGACAGAATCGGACCGGATTGAACTCTTTACCGAAAGGCTGCGCGAATATGGCGCGGGCGTTTCTTCCTCGCAGCCGGCCCAGGTTGCCGACACCATTGCGGAAATTCTGCGAAAAAGAAATAAGCAGACAATGCTGTTGTCCTCCGGCGTCGATCCGAACTGGCTGCCACAGGACGGCGTCAGATTTGTAGCGGACAACGAACTCTCCTATGCGGAAATGGAAGCATGCGATGGTGTGTTGACGGGCTGCACGGTCGCCATCGCCGTGACTGGGACGCTGGCCCTTTGCCACGAATCGATACGCGGCCGTCGCGCTCTCACGCTGCTTCCCGACTATCATCTCTGCGTTGTCGAAGCCGCGACCATCGTGGAAACTGTGCCCGAAGGAATGCGCGCGCTCGAACCGCATCGGACGCAGCCGATCACCCTGATCTCAGGCCCGTCCGCAACCGCCGATATTGAAATGACACGCATTCAGGGCGTGCATGGACCCCGCGTGCTGGATGT
>JAJZIF010000182.1 GCA_021810735.1 Acidobacteriota bacterium | reverse complement strand
CTGTTGAACCCGATTGTGTATATGAGCGAAGGACTGCGCGTGGCTTTGACGCCTGGCCCGCCGCACATGCCGTCATGGCTGATTCTGGGCGCGTTGCTGATTTCCCTGCTGCTGGGATGGGCGGGCATTCGCGGATACCTGCGCCGCGTCATCGGATAGGCGGCGTTTTCCCGGACGGTACTGAGAACGCCGCCTATCCGGGGCCGTGGCTATATTCCAGGGAAACTCCGCCAAGAACCAGAGGATGATTGGCAGAGTTTCCCATGCGCGGTATCGTCTAGATTCTTCACTTCGGTCGCTCGTTCGACCTCCGTTCAGAATGACTCTCTCCATAAATAACGACACGGAGTCGATTCGCTCTCGTTGTCAAGTTTCCTTCTATGCAGAGTATGGACCCAGGACTGGCAGGAGTTCCGACGGAGCAAAGACCGACTCCGGCATTTTCAGTTCCGGCATGGGCTTGGCTTCAAACAGCTTGCGGCATGGAATCGCAAGCCAGCGTGCCATGCGAGTTGCCTTTTGGCGACGGGCGCTGTCGGTGGAAATACCAGTCTTCGCATACATCTGCCGATATAGCTTTGAAATAAACAAGAACGCCAGACGGCCGCGCAATGTTGGCACGCATTTGGAGCGCTTCCAAATTTCCGGCAGGCTGTAGAACTCGTCCCATACGCCTTGCGTACGTTCGCGGATTTCGTCCGACGACATGGTCCCGTGCGGGGTGAACATCTTGGGCCTCACTGCCGCTGGAATCAACCAGTGACGGGTGATGGGAATTCCGCCCACGTGCATGACATTCTCGCCGAGATTCTTTTCCCAGCGATCGAAATCGATGGTGCCGGGAAAAGGCGTCAACATCACGAACTGAGCAAAGGTAATGCCGGCCCGCTTGGCCAGCTCCGCAGTGGCGGCGAAGGTGTCCGGACGGTCCGTGGATAGTCCAAAGATGAACGATCCAAGAACGTGGACTCCATGTTCCTTGAAAGTCTGGAGCCGTTTCACCAGGTTGTCGCCGGAGAGATTGAAATCCTTAAACACTGCCTTGAGTCCTTCGGCAGTGGCCGATTCCACCCCCACCAGCGCGCCTTTGATATTGGCTTTGCGCATGGCGTCGAGAAATTGCGTGTCCTCGCCGGCTTCCATCGTGATTTGAGTAAAGAACACCATGTCTTTCGGTAGCTGCGACAGTTTGTTCATCAGTTCAAATCGCTCGGAACGGATACCTTGCAGCTCGGATACGCGTGCGGTATTGCCCTGTTGCTCCGCCAGGCGAAGGTCGGCGAGGCTCACTGGATAGAAGTTGTCGTCGGCCAGGGCGATGAAACGAAATCCACGGCGGCGCAAATCGACGATCTCGCGCACCACGACGTCGGATGTGCGAGGACGCGGTTTTTGACCATCGGTGCGCCAGACGGAACAAAACGAGCAGTGTTTGGGACAGCCGCGCACGGTCTGCACGGAGGCCCACATATATTTGTCGCGCGGGGCCAGGTCCCACCGCGCCGGGATGAACTGGTCGCCGGAGATTCGGCCGCCATCGTACACGGTTTGGGCATGCCCGGCGACCAGATCGGCGATTACTTTTCCCCAGATCACATCGCCATCGCCCTTGACAACGACATGAGCGCCGCCGAGTTCCATGGGTTCTTCAGGATATAGCGTGGCATGGATGCCGCCGAATGCGACATAGGCGCCGCGATCGCGCACGATACGTCCCAGCTCCATGCCGCGCAACGCATTGCCGGTGTGAATGCCGATTCCAACCACGTCTCCCGGTTCAATGCGCTGGGGGTCGAATGGCTCTAGAGTTTCATCTGTGATGAGAGGATCGCCATATTTTGCAGGAGTGGCTGCAGCGAGAACATACAGCCAACGAGGCGTGATGACGCCAATTCCAAATGATGAATCGCTGGGATTTATTAAATGTACGTGCATGACGCGAGAATCTCCTTCTGGTTGGCATTTCTTGCGCACAAACGAAGGAAGTCTTCGAATCATATGAGCTTTACCATCCGCCATCTGCGAAGTGTCGGATGGTAAAGCTCTGAAGGGTGGCTATCCCACGGACGCTACAACCGTATCTGTGAGTATCTGCCGCCTTTCTGTCAATTGTCAAAAATCGACATTCGCGTCACTCGTTTTCTGGCGGTTCGATTTTGGCGTAAACCGCAGAGCATAGGGGAGATAGGGCCGCAAACACCCCAAACATTTCGCTCCGCAGTATACAGGCAACAGGGCAACCCGAGCGACGGATCAGGCTCAGCGCACAGAATCTCCGCCCCAGGCAAATTGCAGGCCGGAGCGGAAGGTGAACGGCAGCGATGGGTAGCCGAATACCTGTTGGTAGTGCTGGCTCAACAAGTTATCCATCACCGTGTAGGTGGAGACATGCCGGTTGACGCGGTAGTGAGCAGTCAGGCCGATGTTCTGGTAGGCCGGATCGAGATTGCGATTGGGCAGCAGAAGCGTCGAGCCGCCATTGGCGTCCAGCAGAAACGTACTGTCGTCGCGCCGCCCGGAAAAATTCCCCGTCACCTCCATATACCAGCGAGGACGGGCATAAATCACCTCGAAATAGCCCGTGTGCTGGGCGCGCCGGAAAGGACGTTGCCCCACCAGCGGCGAGTACGCTCCAATGGGAGTGTTGGGATACGCCGGGTTGTATGACGGATACGAATTGTCGCTGGAAAACGACTTTTGCACATTCGCGTTCAGCAGCGTGTAGCCGCCGCGCACGTACATGCGTTGCGTCACGCGATACTCGGCACTGGTCTCGACCCCCTGGGCGCTAAAGCTGAGGGAATTGATATAGGCTCCGAACGAAGTGTTGGAGATCACCTGTTCGACAGCCTGGGGGACGCCCAACTGCAACAAAGCGGGGGCATCGACAAACTCGATCTGCTTGGTGAAACTGTTGCGATAATACCCGCCGTGGAGCAGGGCGCGGGTCCCCAGGACATTCTGGTCGACGCCGGCTTCGTAGGTACTGGACTGCTGTGCGCCAACAGGAGAAATTCCGTCCTGGGCAAGCAACTGCTTCCCATTCGGCAGCGAGTTCAACACGTCATAGATCGAGCCACGCTGCTCGGCGATGGTTGGCTCCAGAATGCCTTGCGAGTAGTTAAATCGAACCTTGGTGCCAGACAAAGTGCCTGCAGCCGTTGGGCGAGTGAGATAGTACGCCGCCGTCGCATGGGGCGTGGGCTGGAAGCCGAACACGGAATAGTAGGCAAAATCTGTCCCGGCGCTGTAATACAAACGATTTTTCAGGTTGCCGAACGTCTGCACAATGTAGTCGTAGTTGCCGCGACGAGCCGACTGAGGAAAATAGTCGTAGGCGGTATAGCCGCGTTCCGAATCGTAGCGAAATGCGCCCAAGACCGTCAGCTTGTCGCTGTTTTTGTAGGTGGTTTGCCCGTAAAAAAAATCGCTGTTTGTCAATGTTCCATCGGTCCCTGGATAGCTGGTGTTTGGGCAGGCATAGAAAGCCTGCCCACTGGCGCTGGTTCCATTGGCGCCGCGAATGGTCACGGGCAGACCCAGATACTCTTGCGTTATGGGATTGCCCTGATTGTCATATCCGCAATTGTTCACGGCATTCGGATTTGCGACCAGGACGCCGACTGGCCCCGGATCCGTGTTCAGTGAACGCAGCCTCACCAATCCATACTGAGCGATCATGTCCAACGATTTGCTCTGCCGATCTTCCATGGTGGCGCTGCCGTAGAGATCGTGCTCTTTCAAGTACTGCACATCGGGAATGCCATAGAAGAGGATGGCATTGGGTTCGCCGGTAGAAGCGGAAATGCGATGCGCGGTTGCGCGGACCTGCACCCGCGGCGTAAGCGCGTAGCCCACGTTGGCTACAGAAGAAGCGTTGTGGTATGTGCTGTTGGGGTAGCTGTTGGAAGTGTCGATGCGCGCGAAGTCGCCGAAATAATCGAGTGCCTTATGCGTGCCGCCGAGCGAGGCTTCCTGATGATACGTTCCGAAGTTGCCCGCATCGATGGCATATTGCAGCAGCGGCTTGGCGGTGGTGCCGCGCGTGGTGGTCAGCGCCACCACTCCAGCGGACGCATTGGCTCCATACAACGCGCTGTCGGGCCCGCGATAGACCTCCTCCTGGCTGATGCCGTTCGCAGGGAGATAGGCAAAATTCACCCCGCCGCCAATGTCGTTGATGGGGATGCCGTCGAGCAACACATCCGTGGCGTTCGAGTTCCCTCCCATCTCAAACAAAGAGGTCGCAGCGCCGCGCTGACCGCTGGTCGCAAATTGCAATCCGCTGACGAGACGCAGCGCGTCCTGCACATCGAGCGTGTACGGATATAAAGACTGATCGATGACGGTTGTCGAAGCGCCTGTCTGCACCTGAGGGGTGGGGATGCCATTGGCGGTGACCGTCACCTTCTGCTCCAATTGCCCGAACTGGAGCGCAACATCGACAAACGCGGTCTTGCCCAGGGAAACGTACACTTCGTGGCTCTGGGTGACGTTGAAGCCGGTCGCCACCACGCGCACTCGAAAGCGCCCGGAGCGATAGAGGAACACTGTATATTGCCCGCGTCCGTCGGTATGCCCGTGCGTCGGCAGCATGATGCCATTCACCGTGAGAATATCCACTCGGGCGTTATATACCGCAGCTCCCAGCGGGTCTGTCACGGTTCCAGTCACAGTGCCCGCGTCCGTTCTCGACGCGGCAGTGGCGGCAATCGCACGCTTTGGCGACCCGAGGCAGGCTAAAAGAGACAGGGTGAGCGCGACATAGAACGAGGCGCGTCGAATCGCGGACAGGCGCGATCGCGACGGAACAGGAAGCAGGCGCGAAAAAATCATAGAGTATCCCCTCGGATGGGTGGCGTGAAGCCGGTCTCCTGACTTGCGCTTCCTCAAGCTCGGGCACCTTCCCAGACGATTGCGTCCAGTGGTTGCGGAACGCCTTGCCCTGCTCTCGCGCTTACAGTTACGGGGTAGTGGCGGAGTTACACCGCGCTTCCCGACACTTCACGAGTGGTGAAACCTTACGCCTGCCGCGAACAGCACGCAAACAAGCGCCGGAAGGCGCGTATCCCCAATGGTGCAGGAAGAACGCAGCCTTGGAACAGCATGGAGCGGGAATGCGTGCCTCGGCCCCAGTCGGGTCGAAGCGCGCGCCCCTTCGGTTCTTCCCATCGCGACCGAAAGACAGCTAAGAAGTGACCCTGGCCGGTCTCCTGACTTGCGCGTCATCGAGCCTTAGGCATACCTTCCCAGACTTTCGTCCAGTGGCTGCGTACCGCCCTGCCTTGCTCTCCGCGCTTACAGTTACGGGGTAGTGGCGGAGTTGCACCGCGCTTCCCGAACACCATGGGCTATAGAGATATATATCGGGATCAAATCCCGCCGTCAAATGATGGGCATTCAAGCGGGGAATGCTGGCGTCGGGGACCGAGAGATTGGCCGGTGCCGCGAGTTGGCGCGCAGGCGGATATGGACGAGGGCGCATGCTGCCGGTTTGCAAACGCGTGTTTATTTCTTCACATGGTGCGCGATGATCTGGTCTTTGATCTTGTCGTACACGTCCTGAGGCAAAATCCCTCTCGACACAAGTTGATTTTTCCCTCGATACGGGCGCCCCGCAATGATTCTCTTCGCATACACATCGCCAACTCCAGGCAGCACTTTCAACTGATCTTCCGTGGCCGCGTTGATGTCCAGCTTATCTGCCTGAGACCGCGTTGCGGACATGGGAGACGACTGCCCCACGCCGACGAGCGGAGACAACGCCCACGTTCCCGGTACGACCGCAAGGGCAACCGCAAGCCCAGCTCCGCCGAGTATTCGAACGATTTGCTTGTGAAGATTCATCGTGGTTTTCCCCCAGCCAAATCGATATTTTCATTCCCCATCACAATAATGATCGCCATCGCAAGACGTCAATGAGAAACCATGCAGAGGGGGGAAACTCAATCATCCGGCAGAATCTCCCGCTCGATCCACCCTTCGCATCCCGCGGAACCGGAACAGAGCTTCAACGCATTGTCGCTCAAACAGCAATGCTGCGAGTAGTGGGTCTGTTCCCGCTTTGCCAACGATGCACACTGAACCCCACAACGCCCCCTGCGAAGCTCCTCCTCCTTCTGAAGAAAATTCCAACTGAAAGAAAATATAGCTTCTTACGGCACACCCATCCTGGTGCAAGTCAGAATATTGGCCGGTTATCTCACTGTTAGCATCAACCGAGAGTTGCTTCCGGTGCCGGTCAACCCCAAATCCGTTTGTGAAGGGATCGTTGCTAAAAACCAATCGCATGCAAGCCTAATTTCGTACGTTTTCTCAAGAAGCATATAGTTTTGTGCAAGAATCGGACCCGAACTCGTTCTGAGTACTGTGTTGGAGCTAAAAATGCGAATGAAAGCTCTTTTGTTCCTGTCGACAATTTTGTTCCTCAGTGGGCACTCCCTCGGCCAGTCGGCGCAGGTCACGAATGGTGCACTGTTCCGCACCTTTATGATCGAGACGAACTTCGGACGTGGAACCACATTTTCAATTGATGTAGACAACCGCGAATACTGGATTACGGCAAAACACATGTTCACCGGCATCAAGGCTGGCCCTGCGGGCGTGTTCAACACAAAGAGGGTGCAAGCAAATATTCTTTCGCAGATTGGCGATGGCGACGAGGGTCACGATCTACATTGGATGACCGAGAACTTTTCCGTCATCGACCCTGGTAAAGACATCGACATTCTCGTACTTGTTCCCGACCATCTGTTGGTCGACTTCCCGCGTGATTTCACTCTGAGGGCAGGAGCTAAAGACGTTGGTCTCGGAGGGGACTGTGAGTTCTTGGGATTCCCATACGGGGGCGGGTGGAAGACAAAGATTCAGGATGCAAAGGACCCGAATAAAGAGAATTGGGTTTGGCTGCCCTACATAAAGCACTGCACTCCATCTGCACGGCTTCAAGAAAAAGGAGTGGGAATTTGGGTCCTCGACGGCATTAACAACGAAGGCTTTTCAGGTGGACCGGTGTTATACGCGACCGGTCCAAAGCAGGAAGTCTTCGCCGTTATTTCAGGGTTCCATCAGGAGCCCTTGGAAGTCTTACCGGCACCAAATCCTGGCGAGAATCAGACAAGCTCTATCCCCCCTTCCCCTAAGTTGCCAGGGACGAAATCCAAAGAACCGGGGAAGGAAATCGTCAACGCAAACTCCGGCTTCATCATCGCATTCGACATCGAACCAGCGATAAAAGCCATTCAAAACGATCCGATCGGACCTTTGCGCCCGGAAGCGAGTTCGAAATAGGCCCTTGACAGGCCAAACCTCCACCTTTGGCGGGTGGCCCAATTCAAGCCGTTTCTTGGCTTGAGTGGGGTTGAACAGAATTGTCATCCCTGGTCGCCGTGGTGACGCGACCGGAGGTCGCCGTGGTGACGCGACCG
>JAJZIF010000181.1 GCA_021810735.1 Acidobacteriota bacterium | reverse complement strand
CATCCCGTCGATATCGGGCGCAAGAATGGGACCGTTGGCGGCCAGGTTGTACGCCGTCGAACCGGTTGGCGTTGCCACAATCACGCCGTCCGCGCTGAACTGGGCGACCGTCTGCTCGCCAGCCTTCACCAGGATGCTGACCATGCGTGCGATGGTTCCTTTGGTGATGACAACGTCGTTCAAGGCTTCGAATTCGTGGTGGACAAGGCCTCCGCGCCGGACCTCGGCATGCAGCATGGCGCGTTCATCGATGGCGCAACCATTCTCGCGCCAGGATTCCAATGTTGTGAAGAGCTCGGACAGGGGCACTTCGGCCAGAAATCCTAGCGAGCCAAGATTGACGCTGAGAATGGGCGTCCCGGTGCGCGCGAATGCCCTTGCCGCCGCCAGCAAGGTGCCATCCCCTCCCAATACGATCACCAGTTCCGGCTCGCGCTCATGCATCAAGTGTCGCGGCAACACCTCCGCGGACCCCGTGTATCCAGCGCTGATTGGGTCCAGAATGGGTATATAGCCATGCTGTTTCAACCAGACCGTTAGTTCCGGCAGAATCGTTGCCAACTCCGGTTTTTGCGGTTTGGAAATGATTGCGATCGATCGCATGGGTTCTCCTCAAAACCGAGCGTATACCAAAAACTCACGGTTTCCATCCCCGCCGGGTATGGGCGAGTCCATCACTTTGGTCTCCACCGCACCCTGAGCGTCCAGTGTCTGCTGCACTCTGTCGATGGCGCGCTGATGCGCAGCGGTGCTGCGCACAATCCCATGTTTGCCGGCGAATTCCCTGCCTGCTTCAAACTGCGGCTTGGCCAAAACCACCGCTTCGCGTCTGGAACCGTCCGATGTTGTCTCCCGCGCAGGAAAAGCTGCGGCAATCACCGCCGGCAGCACCAGCGAAGCGGCAATAAAAGAAACGTCGACGGCGAAAAAGCGAATCCCCCTCGGCAGCATCTCCGCGGTGAGATGGCGCGCATTGGTGCCCTCCAGCAACAGCAGGCGCGGGTCCGAGCGAAGTTTCTCCGCCAACTGGCCGTGGCCGCTGTCGATGCCGACGATGTACGCCGCTCCCCGCTGCAGCATGCAGTCGCTGAATCCTCCCGTGGAAATGCCGACATCCATGCAAATACTTCCGGCGACCTCAATCCCCCAGGCATCCAGTGCGGCAGCCAGCTTGATCCCTCCGCGGCTTACATACCCAAAATCTTCTCCGAGCGATTGAATTGCCTGGTGAGGATCGACGAGAAATCCGGCCTTGGTGACGATGGCGCCATCCACCGCGATCTGGCCGGTAGCGATGCGCTGCTGCGCGCGCGTACGGGTCGGCGCAACCCCCCGGCTCACCAGTAGCTTGTCCAGGCGAAGCTTCATCCATGCCCCGTTCCAGAGTCTGATCACATTTCGCGTGCGAACGGACCCTTGGTCAAGCCGACTGTTGATGGTTGTCGCAAGCCTGCAGCATTTCAGGAGTTAAGGAGATGTTAGGCGCACCTGAATGCCATTTCCCGTAAGCTGTAAATTGGCGCCGATCGTATCGTCAACCGTGTCGATAATGGTCAAAATATCGGTGTCAGGGGAGACCACGTATACCTTGCCTGTCGGCGTTCCGGTGGTTGCGGCGATGGAAATCGGATGAATCGTGCAAAGAACATTCGGGTTGCTCGCCGTGCATGGCTCCTGCGGCAAGGAGACGGTCTTGGTCACCGTGTTGCTGGTCAAGCTGACCACGCTGACAGTGCCATCCCCATGGTTGGCAACATACGCCCGTGTACCGTCCTGCAGGATCGAGACCGAGTCCGGATCGTTGCCCACGGGTACAGTGGCAATGATCTTCCCGAAGTTGGGGCTGTCGTTGCCAAACGAATCCACGCTGATATTGATCAGCGTGAGCGTACCTGTCGCCGCATTTGGCTGCTCATTGACAACGGCCAGGATGGCACCATTGTTATAGATATCAGCCCAGACGGGGTCCTGTCCCACTGGAATCTGACCCGCGGGTATACCCGTTTGCCCGTTTGCCAGATTCGAGTTCGTATCGATTTGGTTCTGCTCGCTGTCGATCACGCTGACCGTCCCGCTGCCTTGATTCAGGATGAACGTCCGCCGGTCATCCAGACTCATCACGCCGTAGATCGGACAGAGTCCCAGGGGCAGAGCGGATGAAGGAGTGTTGGTCTCTGTTTCAATGCCGGTCGCAGTGCCGCCGGGGCCGGATGCCGAACAGCTTCCATCGCTGTTTCTCTGGCTGGCGGCATAGCTGATGGCATAGATACGCTGTGTGTTCGGGTTGCCTACCAGATTGACCGGATGTTGCGCCGCAGCCGGATTTCTTGGGTCTATGAGGGGAATTTCGAGAAATACTCCAGGCGCCTGCAGGCCATTGGATGATTGCATCACGCCGATTGAATCCCGCCCCGGCTGCGAGACATACAGATATTTGGTGGTCGACAACATCGTGTTTGGGGCCGCATCTTTCAACAATGTGCTGGTAAATACGTTGTTGGTCTCGACCTGCGTCGTTATATAAAACGAGCTGATGGTTCCATCCGCGTTGGTAGTGTAGACATAGCCTGCATTGCCGAAGCTGTTGGGCGCGATTACGGCCCAACGCGGTCCGTTGCCTAGATTTAACCGCACCGTCAGCGTGTCACCGGCAAAGTCCACTACGGAAGCCAGTCCCGGCACGGTGCTGTTGGCGCAGACCTGATCGATGGTAATCGCGGACGCATTGGTGTTATTGCCACATGTTGTGACGACCGCATACTTGATCGGCTGGGCCGAGGGCTCTACCGGAGGCACGCTCGTCACGATAGGACGGAAAAGATCTCCGCAGCCAAGGATGGAGGCAAATAGAAGACCCGATGCCACTAGTCCCCAAGGGCTTCTACGCCCAAAAACTGACAACACTCTTGAATACCCCGTAGTTCCCAGCAGTCAACTGAAGCTGTCACTGATTGTAAATCAGCGCCGCTGTTCTCGCGGACGCAGTGCGGATTTCCTGTGGGCGAGACCGAAGTTGGCACCATGGACACCGGCAATGCGGCTCAAACGCTCGACTATCAATGCAGATGCAGACGCCACAAGGTATAGCCGGCCATCTCGTGCGCATAGCGTTCGGCCATCTCCAGCCCGCTGACCGATTTGCCTGTCTCTCGCGGAGAAAGCAGAACATGCAGACCCTGGGCCTGGCACAACTGCTGGATCCGAAACAGATGTGTCCCATCGCTCACTACCAAAATCGTCCGCAGATGGTTCTCCCGGGCAATCGCCGCCAACCGGTTCACGGATTCTTCCGTATCGCTGCTGCTGGTTTCCGCGATGATGCTGCGGTCTGGCACACCGTGGATCAGGAAAAAATCCCGCCCCACCGCACCCTCGCTATATAGCGGGTCAACGCCGCCTCCCAGGGAAATGAGCAGCGGCGCCAGTCCGCGCCGATAGAGATCCAGTGCGTGCTCCAGTCGCGCGGTCAGCACTGGCGAAGCGCGCCCGTTGTATTCCGCGGCGCCGAAAACCGCAATCGCATCGGCGTGGGCAGACTGGTCTTCATAAGAAGTCCGGCGAATCTGGAGAAACAGCCACCAGAACCAGGCGCAGCCAACCAGTAGCGCAACCGCGACCATGCCGCGTACAATCCGGCGCACAATTTCGCGCTTTCTGCCTCGGCCATCCATTTCCGTCCCGGATTGTTTTCCGGTTCGCATGTCGCGCATCTTTGCCCCGCTGGAGTCGAAATATTATAGGCGGTATCGAAGTCGGCAACCTTCGCGCGGCTCGCTAAAGAGAACCACACCACGTTCCGCTTCGACAGATCACACCAGAGGAAATTCGCTCTATTGCAACGCGAGAGCGATCTCGTGCGTCGGAATCGCACCCTCACGCAGTATTTGCCAGGTTCCCGGTCCTGAGGACAGATCGACGATGGTTGTCGGAAGACTTCGCGCCGTCGGGCCGCCGTCGACGATCAGGGGGAGGCGATCGCCGAGTTGATCTCGAACTCCTAGTGCGTGTGTGCACTCCGGTGCGCCGAATGCATTCGCGGAGGTGGCCGTCACCGGGAGCCCCAACATCCGCACTACCGCGCGCGGGATGGCCGCATCGGGCACACGCAGGGCAACATTTCCCGTGTTGGCCGTAACTCGCAAGGGCAACCGGGTCCCCGCCCGCACGATCACGGTGAGCGGTCCGGGCCAGAAGCGTTCCGCCAGACGGTCGAATTGCGAATCCAGGCTCCGCGCGATCTCATACGCCTGTGCAACATCGGCCAGCAACAAAGAAAGCGGCTTATGCCGCAGCCGCATCTTGATTTCATAGATCAGTTCGACGGCGTGCAGATTGACCGGATCCACGGCCAGTCCGTAAAACGTGTCCGTCGGCATCCCGACCACACTACCCTTTTGCAGGCAGCGAACTATATATTCGATCTTTTCCGGTTCGGGCTCATCCGGATGTACGCGCAGTATTTCCGCTGACAAACTGGTCTCTCCGAAGCAGCGAGTTCTGGGTCGAAAGTTTTGGCTTCGACGTATTTTCAAGCTTGCACCCATGATACCTGTTCGACGAAGCCTGCAAGGCTGGAATCGTATCGCCGACGAAAGGGTTGCGTCAGTCCGGGCGTAAAATCGCCAGGTATGCCGGACTTCGTGGCCTCCGCTTCCCCTGAAATCATCCGCAGCCGTCAGAATGCCAGGCTGAAGGACCTGCGCCAGCGTCTTCAGCGGCCGTCTCTAGGCCCGGATCGATGGATCGCCATTGAAGGGGATCATCTGGTCGAGGAAGCCCAGCGCAGCGGACTTCGATTCGTCACTTTGTTCCTGCGTGAGGACCGCGTCGCTGAAAAAATCTGGCGTTCCTTCGAACGTGCCCAGATTTTTCCCGTAGCTGCCGGCGCCTTCGATCATGCCTGCGCTACCGAGTCTCCGCAAGGCGTCGCCGCTCTGGTCGAGCTACCGCGGTGGACTCTGGAATCGCTGCTGGAAGCAAACCGTCCCCGGCTCGTCATC
The DNA here is from genome assembly GCA_021810735.1 of Acidobacteriota bacterium. The sequence goes on along the minus strand of JAJZIF010000181.1, from coordinate 2,462 downwards.
CTGGCAGGGCTGCAAGATCCGGGCAATGTCGGCGCCATCATCCGCTCGGCGGAGGCATTCGCCGCGGCTGGAGTGCTGCTAACGCCGGGGAGCGTCAGTCCATGGAACCAGAAAGCTCTACGCGCGTCTGCCGGTTCCAGCTTTCGTCTGCCCGTCGTTTCCTTGGACGACTCCGCGCTGCTGCGGCGTCTGTCAGAGAAACAGATTCCCCTGTACGCCTGCGTTGCCGACGCTGGAACTTCCATCTTCGAAGCAGATCTCCGGGGACCGACGGCCTTCGTCATCGGCAATGAAGGCGCCGGAATTTCCGAAGAGATACTGTCCTTCTGCCAAGAAACTGTCCACATTCCATGTCCGGGAAACGTGGAATCTCTGAATGCCGCCATCGCCGCGTCGATCTTGCTTTGCGAGGCATCGCGCCAGCGTAGCCAGGCATCCTTCCAGGGCAAGCCATGAGCCTCTTCGACGCTTTGCCGGGTGATCCTGCTTATTCGAAAGACACACCAGCCGATCTGCGACAACGCCCGCTGGCCGAGCGGATGCGTCCCCGCACACTCGACGAGTTCGTCGGCCAGGAGCATCTGCTCGCGCCCGGCAAAGCCCTGCGTTTGCAGTTGGAAACAGACGACACAACGTCGATGATCCTATGGGGTCCGCCCGGCGTGGGGAAAACGACTCTGGCGAAAATCGTCGCCCACACCACCCAGGCCACCTTCATCGAGTTTTCCGCCGTCGTCAGCGGGATCAAAGAGATCAAACAGGTGATGGCGGAAGCCGATCAGGCCGCTTCCGCCGGGATGCGAACAATTTTATTTATCGACGAGATTCACCGCTTCAACCGCAGCCAGCAGGATGCCTTTCTCCCCTACGTCGAGCGCGGGGCCATCCGGCTGATCGGAGCCACGACCGAGAATCCTTCCTTCGAGCTGAATGCCGCGCTGCTCTCTCGCTGCCGCGTCTACGTGCTGGAGGCGCTGAGTGATGAGCAAATTGTTGCACTACTGCATCGTGCCCTTGCGGACACGGAACGCGGGCTTGGCGGCTTCGGCATCACCGCTCCAGAGGATGCGCTGAACGTAATCGCCGGATATGCCAATGGTGATGTGCGCCGGGCCTACAATGTGCTGGAAGCCGCGACCCGACTGGCTGCGAACGCGGGCCAATCCTCGCTCGACGGTCCACTGATTGCCGACGCGGTGCAGCAGAAAACCCTGCTTTACGACAAGAGCGGCGAGGAACATTACAACCTTATCTCCGCACTGCATAAGTCCATCCGCAACAGCGACCCGGATGCGGCACTCTATTGGCTGGCGCGCATGTTGCGCTCTGGCGAAGACCCCATGTATCTGGCGCGCCGTTTGGTGCGCATGGCCTCGGAGGACATTGGCCTCGCCGCGCCGGAAGCACTCAACCTGGCGTTGTCCGCGCGCGATTCGATGGATTTTCTCGGCAGCCCGGAAGGCGATCTGGCTCTGGCCCAGGCGGCTGTCTATCTCGCGCTTGCGCCCAAGTCCAATGCACTCTACACGGCCTACGGTGCGGTCACGCGCGACGTGGAACAGACGCGAGCCGAGCCGGTGCCGTTGCATTTGCGCAACGCGCCCACGCGGCTGATGGAGTCGCTAGACTATGGCAAAGGCTATCGCTACGCCCACGATGAGGCGGACGCGGTCTCCGACATGGATTGCCTTCCGCCAGGATTGATTGGGCGCAAATATTATCAGCCGACCGATCGCGGCCGCGAAAAAATGCTGCAACAGCGCATGGAAGAGATTGCAAGCATTCGCAAGCGAAATCGCAAATAGCCGTTATGCAGCTATCTTCAGGAAGCGGGCAGAAAATAAGCTTCAGCCGCGCGCATTACAGCCGCGCGGTTGATATACGGTTTTCTGCCTTCGTATCTGGCGACCCAACGGATCTGATTCACCAGGTCTCTCGCGTAACATGGCCGCAACAAGTCTGAGTGGCTGCGGATCACATCGACCAAGCCTTGGAGGACCTCCACATCGTATTCAAGTGCATGCTCGCTGGCGACCCGGCGAAAAATCTCCTGAAACTGGCCGTCGGAAACCTCGCCGATTTTGATCTTCGTGTGGATTCTCCGCAAGAAGGCCTCATCCAGCAACTGAGAAGGGTCCAAGTTGGTTGCAAACACCACCAATATCTCAAATGGGATTTCAATTGTTTTCCCACCTGCCAGGTTGAGAAAGTCGGTCCTGCGATCAAGTGGAACGATCCAGCGGTTCAGGAGCGCTTCCGGTTGCAGCCGCTGCCGTCCGAAATCGTCAATGATTAGTACCCCATTGTTGGCTTTCATTTGTACCGGGCCGACATAGAATTTCGTGATCGGATTGAATTGCAGGTTCAGCATCTCGCCCGTCAGCTCGCCGCCGACAATGACCGCGGGACGGTCGCAGAGCACCCAGCGCCAGTCGCTCTCCCAAGTCACAGGTTCAGCGACG
>JAJZIF010000180.1 GCA_021810735.1 Acidobacteriota bacterium | reverse complement strand
TTCGCGCTTCCGCATACCAGAAGTCATGCAGCAGAGCCACGCCGCGGTTGAAGTGTGCCTGTGACGTGGTTGCGCAGGAGACAGAAAACGAGACCGTGCCAAGTCGTTCATTCAGGCCGTCGGCAGCAGGACGCATCGACGAGTGGTCCATCGTCTGGGCTGCAACCGGGAGCACAGCCAGCATAAGCAGGAAGGGCACAAGAGTTTTCATCGCGGCCATTATATGGTATAGGGAGATCGACCGACCACAGCCGCACCAGACGGCCAATCCTACGTGACGCTGATCTTACTGGATCGGAAGAAGCAAGCGGTGCTTCGTTCCATCTGTTGAGCTTGGTAAAGGCACGGACGGAAGGAGTACAAGACCGCGCTGATTCAAGGCCCTTGACGGAGAAAAGTGCGTTTCTCGCTACCAGAGGACTTGGCCTGTAGAGGTGTAGCGAAACTATTAATGTGTGCGCGGCTGACTGATTCTTGTGGTTCCGTAGAAAATCAAAAGCATCCGTCCGTCATCGATTACGCAGTGTTCTCCCGGGTGACGGGCAACCCGGAAACTGGGCGTCAGCTGACGAGAACCTACGTCCGTCAGTGTCTTAGAAGGCATCTGCTCTAAGTCGACAGAAGTTTCTCTCCTTCCCAGCAAATCAAAAAATCAAAAAAACAACTAAATGAGGTGTCTTGCATGGCCACCCCTATCTATCGTCGTGTGTACGTTGAGGTCGTCACCAGGGAAGATCTAGCGACGCGCCAAAGCATCGAGAATTTGACCTTCCAGTTGTGCGAGGATCTGGTGCACCATACTGCGCTTGTTCAACTGCATATCGTAGACCGCTCCGAGTCCTTGGCGAAGCTCGTCGCCGGGACGGACCTGATCTCGGAAGTCCATCGCGTGGAAGCGCCATATACAGGGCCTTCCGGCAACCTCGATCACGCAGCCCGCTTGTACTCCGCATGCGCAGCTCTGAAGCCATCGCAAGAACCCGTTTGACCACGGAGTTTCAGTAAATCTCTCACCTCTCTCGGATTCGTGCATTCACTGGAACGGATCACCGACGAGGCCCTTTCTCTCCGCCGTCAACATAGTTCCCACACATCCCCAGCCTGGAGATCACTTCGCGCACAGGCGTGCGCTGTTATGGAGGTTTGTCCAATGCGACCAACGCACCTTCGAGACGTCGTGGAGCTTGCAGCACAAAAACCTCACGGCACTCGTTTGAAATACATGGCGGGCTGTCGATGCCTGCCCTGCCGCGCTGCAAATTCGCAGTACGAGTGCAAGCGGGCGAAAGCGCGTAGAAGCGGAGACTGGAATGGTCTGGTCCCAGCGAACCCCGCGCGGAGACACATCTTGCGCCTATCCAGACAGGGTGTCGGACGGCGCGCGGTTGCAGCCGCCTCGGACGTTCCCGCCTCGATCATCGCCCAGATCAGGTGTGGCCGGCGCAGGCAGGTTCGGAAACGAACCCTCAACAGAATTCTTGAGGTGACCAATCTCGCCGTCAGCGACGCGGCGCTGGTGCCCGCTGGCAAGACCTGGCGGCAGATCAATACGCTGCTCGGCGAGGGTTTCAGCAAGGCGGAGTTGGCCCGGAAGCTCGGCTTTGCGAGCCCGGCCCTGCAGTTCGGAAAGAGCAGGATTCTGGCGCGCAGTGCCGCCCGAGTCGACCGCCTGTACCGGTTGTTCATGAAGGAATAAATCTTTCTCTGTCTCTCTGATCTGGAAGCGCTTCGTTTCCTTCGTTGCAAAGGTTCGATTCGCACAGTATCCCTAGGGCATTTGCGGACAAGATGCGTAACCGACACGGGGACGGGAAAGCTATCCCGACCTCATCGTGGTCACCCCGGTCGCTTTACAGCTTCCGGCTGGAAGGAGAACGTCCGATGGAATTTGTGTTTGACGATGGCGGCAGGTCGAAAGCGGGATACAAGGGCCTGACCGGAGATTGCGTAACCCGCTCGATCGCCATTGTGACTGGTAAACCATATCAGGAGGTCTACGATGCGCTCAACGACCTCGGCCGATCCGAGCGTACCGGGAAGCGCAAGAAGAAAAGGTCCCATAGCCGAACCGGAGTGTACAAGCAAAGCTATCGGCACTATCTCGAATCGCTTGGGTGGCGCTGGATCTCCACCATGGCGATTGGCTCAGGGTGCAGGGTCCACCTGCGCGCTTCGGAGCTTCCGGCTGGGAGTCTGGCGGTCAAAGTCTCAAGACACCTCACTGCGGTCGTTGATGGCATCCTGCATGACACGCACGATTGTTCGCGCGGTGGCCAGAGATGTGTCTACGGATACTTCATAAAGCCCTGATCGACTCCTCCGATCGGGCCATTCCGGCCCGCAAACAGCAGATTCAAAGCAAGGAGCACGGAACGTGAGCACACGTGGCGCCGTCGCCGTAGGAACGCTTGCGAATTGGCGAGGGGTCTACTGCCACGCCGATAGTTACCGCACATGGTTGGGTAAGCATCTCTACGAGCATCTTCAGGCCGAACTGGGTTCAGGAAAGATGCTCGCAGAGATCGGAGAAGCCATCCTTCATTTCGATGACTGGCGCAATTACCTCAAGGGAGGGATCTGCGCGTATTGCGGCCAGATGTGGAGTCAACCACGCGGTTTCAGCTACATGCCGATCCGACCAGACGGGGAGTTTCCCGACCCGGAGGCCAAGTATCACGCCCACGACCCAGTTGCGAATCTGTGCGAGCTGCAGTATACCCAGGCGGACGTTGAGGGATCGAGCCTCGAATGGGTCTATGTGATCGACGCTCAGGCGAGCGCGGTTCATGTGCTCCGTGTCAGAGGATCAATCAGACATGTGGGAGACATGACCTTTGAGGTCGTGTCCAACTTCGGAGCTCTGGAATGCGGCGAATGCTTTGAGCGTTGCGTCCACTATGCGTGCTACCACCTGCCAGAGATTGACAAGGATGGTCACGAAGAGCGCCTCGGCATGCTGGACTACATCTCGATCCATGGATCGAGATCTCATCCCTGAACGAACCGTCGCATCGAAGCTGGATACGAGTGCCCTGCTTCCGAACAGTGGATCTGACAGCCACCAGGAAGCCGTGACGACCACAAAGTTCGACGCAACTCACTTCTCCTATGGAGCCGATCATGGCAGCAGAAAAACTTACCCTCGTCGAATTGCTGAACCTAGCCAACGACGCTTATGTGGATGGCTACCTCGCGGAATACTTTGATCATGAAACGGGTGAGCGCAGACAAGGCTTCGGAGATACGCTGGCTCAATTCATCGTTGCAGAACTCAGAGATACCTTCGATGCAGAGGCTTCCCGAAGCTCACAGCTTCAGGAAGGCCGCCGAGTCCTGAGCAATGCCATCGACGATCTGGAAGGTGTGATCGAAAGGCTGCAATAGCATCTTCGGCTCGCCATACTGGATCGCTACTTGCCGATCAAAGCCTATCCCTTCTCAACTCCTAAAGTCTCGCGCGATGTGACGCAGAGTCTTCGGCGCGTGCTCCTCACGCCGTCCTGAAAGCCCAAATGCACATGGTGCGGACGCGGGTCGACGCTCTGCGCTGGGCCGCTCCCGATAAGAGTGACGGACCAACGTTTCCAGAAACCCCTCAAAAAGGACCATTCATGCTGAATACGCTACCCAGCAGCCCCAAGGAAGTCGCCAGATTCCTGCCAACCGCTTACGAGCTTCGTATGCCTGCATTCCTCTGGGGAAAACCGGGCATTGGGAAATCGGACCTTATCCGGCAGTACGCGCAGACCCACCAAATGGATCTGATCGACGTGCGCCTGACGACCCTTGAGTCCTGCGATCTCCGTGGCCTGCCCCGTATCAACTATGAAACCGGACAGACCGAGTGGATGCGGCCGGAGTTCCTTCCCGAGATCGATGTTCCGGTTGCGATCTTTCTGGACGAGTTGACCGCCGCCGAACCCCGCATTCAGGCGTCGGCCTATCAGCTCATTCTCGATCGGTGCATCGGGAAACATCGCCTTCCCGATCAGGCATGGGTTGTAGGCGCCGGCAACGCTCCCGAGGATGGCGCCGTGAGCTATGGAATGGGAACCGCGCTCGCGGACCGCTTCGTTCACCTCAATGTTGTGGCGAATGCGGAGGACTGGATGGAGTGGGCGATGCATCACTCCATTGCTTCCGAGGTGATTGCCTTTCTCCGGGTACGCCCGGAGATGCTGGATAGTTGCTGCGGCCAGGAGCAGACCGAGCAGTTGGTGACGCCGTCCCCGCGCTCCTGGGCGCGCGTGTCCCGCGTGCTGGAAGCGACCAGGGACCAGCGCGTGCGCTCGATCGCCGTCAATGGATTGGTGGGAGAGGCCGTGGCCGTGCAGTTCTTCCATACGCTCGAAGAGATCGGCCAACTGCCGCCGATCGACAGGCTGCTCAGCCTGCCTGCGAAAGAAGCCGCACAGAAAGTTCCGGCGACGCTGCCTGGCCTCTACGGACTCACGTACTCTCTCGTGCGATATACCTCGAAGCTCGCGCAGTATGAGCAGGCCATCGAACTGCTGGAGGCGGTCAGCCAGATCTCCGATGCGCTCCCGCGCAGAGAGATCCAGTCGCTGGGTATGGAACTGCTGCTTGGCAAGGCCCACCGCACCAACCAGTTTCAGGCGCTGACCCAATCCGAGACCTATCAGCGTGTCTACCGCAGCAAAGCGCAGCAGCTGGTTCACTAGGAGCGGCCTATGACGACCCAGGAGATGCTTTCCCGCAATCTGCGGCGCGCCGTCAGCAAGGATGTCGGACTGGCGGGCATTCTGCTCTATGTTCCAGCAGTGACCGTCACCGATCGAGGACGCATTGCCTGGACCGATGGCAGAAGGATGTACTTTGCGGAGCTCTACTTCGAGTACCAACCCGACGAGCAGGTGGCGATTGCCATTCACGAAGCCCTGCATGTCGCGCTCCGTCATGTGCAACGGGGTTATGCGCTGGCGCACCGCGAAGGAATCGCCTTCGACGGCCGCTGCTGGAACATCGCGTGCGATGCGGTCGTCAATCATTCCATTTGCGCCTGCCACTGGTGCGCGCTGCCGTCAGGAGCGTGGTCTCCCGAGGACTGCCTCGCTCCAGAACAACTGAAGAAACGGCCCACGGAACTCTGGACTGCGGAGGAACTCTACGCCGAGATCAAACGAGACGAAGAGAGATACAACAAGCTCCTCAGCAAGGGAGATCGGGTTCCCGGAGCAGATCTTGACGGTACGGACGAAGTGTATTCCCTCGTGCTCGGAGTTCACGAGCAGGGCCTGGAACAGGGCATCTGGCGGCAGAGATTGCTGCGCGCCCAGGCGGGTTCCGCTCCGGGATCCTTGCTACGGCGTCTTGCAGCGGATGTACCGAAATCCGCTGTGCGTTGGGAATCAGTCCTCAGGAACTTTTTGACGGCGCGGCTGATGCCCCTGACCGAAGAATCCTGGAGCCGGCCAAGCCGGCGCACGCTTGCCTTGGGAAAACATGCCGTATGGATGGAACCGGGCACGGATCGCCGCCAGGGAATCCGCCGTGCCGGTGTCGTGATCGATACCTCCGGCTCCATCGACGACAAGCTCCTCCACACTTTCATCTCCGAAATCAACAGTCTGATGACCAGGACGGGATGCGAGGTTCTGCTGGTCGATTGTGACGCTCGCGTCCAGCAAGTATCCATGCATCGGAAGCCGATTCAGGGATATGTGGCCAAGGGCGGAGGCGGCACCGATTTCCGGCCCGCGATGGAAGCTCTGCGGCGCGCTCCGCTCGACGTCGCCGTGTACTTCACCGACCTCCAGGGCGCCTTCCCGGCAAAAAAGCCCGCCTTTCCCTTGTTGTGGGCGGCCACCCAGAACCTTGCCGTTCCATTTGGACGCAAGCTCTTGTTGCCTGCCAAAGGAGGCTTATGAATACTGAAGTTGCGCCATGCTCCCCGGAAGTCGTCGTCTATTCGATTCGGGTCGATGTCGGTGAGTACGAGGAAATACCCTTTGAATTCTCCTACCGTATGGACGGCAGTGGGACCTGCAAGGACCTCGAATACGGAGTCGAGAAGATTGACTTTGCGTGGGAACCATCGATCATCGACGGACTCGATCCGGAAAGACGCGATGAGACCCTTCACGACCACGCAACCGAAATCTTCTGGGACGAAATCAATGATCAACTCGATGAGGACCGGGTGCTTCGCGAATCCGATTACGGCAGCGAATCTCTCTCCTTCGAGAGCGGCAGCGAGGAAGAACTGGAGAGAGTTGTCCGGCTGGTCCTCTACTCCTTTCCTTCCATCTGGGACGGCTCTAGGGAAGAAGTTGGCGTAACCGTCAACGCGGCCTCCGAAAATCAGTCCGCCTGTGTCGATGACTATTGTGAGTTGATGGAAGACGGAGAGATTTCGGATGCGACCAAAGATATCCTTCGAGAACTGATCGATTTCGGTCTGCGATGGAACGAGCCGGTCGGCTTTCACCTGGAATACAACGATGGAGCGTCGGGCCGTGCCAGCGGATACTGTGAATCGCCCAACACGGTCGACTACACAATCCAGAAGCCGAGCTTCCACGAACTGGCAGAGGCCCGTCAGGAACTTGTCCAGATTCTGACTGAGCATGGAGCGTCGGCCGAAGTGAAGCAGCTTCTTCTGAGAGGAGAGTGAGGTCATGGGAAACGTTCAGTTCCACAGCGAATCTTCAGCGCGCCGGTTTGGAGGAACACCGGAAGATTATGTAGCGATCCACAAATTTCTCGACCAGTCGAAGCTCTATCTGGCGGATTGGCGTCACCGGGCGCTGCTGCACACGACCTTCGGCGTGGCGCTCTGCGAACAGTTCTTCGGAGACCTCTACAAACGGGCGTCTGACGGAGGTACTGTCGCCACGCGGACGGTTGCCGAGGTCCATATCCTTGAGGACATGAGGGCGATCCTCACTCCGGCGGATTTTCTGCGCGAGATGCCGATCCGCAGTTGGATGAATGGATTGACGGCCTCGCAGAGACGAGCGGCGCAATCGTTCCGAATTCCGGAGATAGAAGGATCGCCGGGTACGATCTTTCTGTCCCAGTCGTCAATCCCTGCCCAACCTGAAGAAGGCCATCCATAAAATCCATTGAAGCAGGGTCGTTGCTCAGTGATCATCTTCGCTACAGCCAAAGGAGGCCGCTCCCCTGCTTGCATCGTCAAGGGGCTTCCTGCAAATCTCTTTTACTTCCAACGCAAATTTGACCGGGCCCGGAAGTCATGACACAACTACGCCTATGGTGGGTTGTGGTCTGAACTCCGGCCCAGACAGGAGAACCCGATGGCCCCTTCCATTGTAGAAAATCGTTCCATCTTCGATCTCGATTGCGAGCTCGAAACGCTGTTCGATGAAATCCAGGAAACTGGAGAAATCGGGCCGATTCCGAACGAGTTGCAGGAACGTTTTCTGAACTTCTGTGATGCCTTCGGCGAGAAGGTCGACCGGATCGGACGCTTCTTGCGCGTTCAGGAGGCGAAAGCGGAGTTCGCCAAGGC
>JAJZIF010000179.1 GCA_021810735.1 Acidobacteriota bacterium | reverse complement strand
GAAATGAAACTCCTGCCATGTTCCCGGATAGGGCGGGTAAACTTCCGAAGCTGGAGGATCAGTCACCACTACATATAGAGTCTACTGTACTCAGGCAGCTACGCCACTTAGCCGATTTTTCATTGGCACGATCTGCGGCCATACGTTTGTCAGCCGCTGCATCATGACGGGAGTGGACCTGAGAACGTTGCAACAGCTCCTGGGACACAAGACCCTGCAGATGGTGGTGAGATATACTCACCTTTCTCAATCGCATGAACTGGCGGCCGTAGAACGGCTATGCGAGACTAGAGAAGCAACCGGCACCAGAACCGGCACCAGCCCTGAAGTGCCCTCTGACAGTGAAGAGACGAGACCCAATTAAGTCTTTCTCTTCCAATCGGTTATCTTACGTTTCGGGCCTGTAGCTCAACGGTTAGAGCAGAGGACTCATAATCCTTTGGTTGGGGGTTCAAATCCCTCCGGGCCCACCAAAACCGATTCGGACTCCTCGAGTGTTTGCGTGCACTCGAACGCTGACGACAGGAAGCCGTGCGATCCGTTGGTCTTCCTACTCCATCGAATAGCCTACGACGGCGGTTGCAAGGGAAGCTGCAGCCACGCAAGTCCGATGTCCCTTCCCATGTTGTTGCTCAGAGTCGTTGTAGACGCGTCATACAGCAGGGCGAGCCGATTCTGAACTTTCACCACAGATGGCATTCCGATGCATCGCGCGCTCCAGGGGCAATTCGTACGATCCAAAACAACCGCTCGCTTCTCGGCATCCCACGTTTCCAGATTCTTACTCCAATAGACCCAGATGCTGTCGGTGTACTCTCCGCCATCGTCGATGCCAATATGGTTTGTGAAAAGAAACCAGGTGCTATTGGATGGTTCAAAATAAAGCGCCGAGTTTTCAACCTGCTGATCCGGCGGCAAGATCGGCTCGGGGTCGAGCTGCCACGCTCCATCTAAATCCTTTGTCCGAGCGATCGAAAGAGTCCTCTTCAGTCGCTTGCCGTGATAGGCCGCGGCGCTGAAAAACATAAGATATTCCTGCCCCTGTTGGACGATCTGGCCGGGGCTGGCCGTATCCGCATAGTAGGTTCCCGGCTTGGTTCGGAACGGAACTACATTCTTCTGCTTTATCCACGGCCCGTCCGGGTGTCTGCTCCTGGCGGCGAGAGTGAAATAGGGAACCGCTGGGATCCTATTGGGCGGTGGAGTTGTGGTTCGTGATCCGACATAAAACATGTGCCACCACGGGCTGTCGAATACCGTCCATGGTGAAGTAGCGGTACCTGCATCGTCTTCACCCGGCGCGCCCAGGCTGAGCACCGGGCCCTTCAGGTTCCAATGGTGCAAATCGGTACTTGTTGCCAGACAAGCCCGCCAACCGGTGGAACCAGCCCCATCGTAATACAGGTAGTAGGTGCCACTCGCCTGGAAGCAGATTGCTTCACGCGCTCCAAGATAATCGCATCGATTCGGCCCATTTCCGTGCCGAATGATCGGGGCCGCATCGAATGCATTGAGACGAAGCGTAGCTACGGGCCGGCCGTCTGGATACGATTTGCGTATGGATCTGCTGCTCCACATGGATTCTGCGTCTGTCCCGGCAACGCACATGCTGGGCGAGGAAAGAGCGCAGGCAGCTAAAGCCTGAACGAAGATTCTCCTGGACGTCACAATGTTGGGCCTTTCTTACAATCGATCAGTTGCGAGCATACGATGTCCCAGACATTTTCCCAACGACTCCACCCACCGTCCGCGAAGGAGAACTTTTCTTACGGGGATCTTGTGGGCACGCAACGTGTTCAAGCCCGGCTACGAGCCTTGCCGGTCACGCGCGGAACCAGTTCGGCGGAATGCGCAAGGATGAAGCGGCGAAAGGCTCCTGCATTGCCAGTCGGCTCCGGGCCTGTAGGATACGCCAGAGAGAACATACGCGACAATCGAAGCTCCTTCACGTGCGCAAGCCGAAGCGTGCCGAGAGCAAGTTGGTTACGCACGGCCCAGCGGGATACGAAGGTGACGCCCAGGCCCGCTTCCACGGCACTGAGCAAACCCTCGGTTGAATCGAGTTCCATCGTCGTCTTCATGTCCTTCTTTTTGAGGCCGGCTTTGGCGAACGCGCCTTCGACGACGCGGCGCGATCCCGAGCCGAATTCACGCATTAACAAAGGCGCTCCCTTGAGCGCGCTCACTTCTATCTCGAGATCGGCCCATTCATGGCTGGCTGGAACGACCAGAACCATCTGATCCTCCATGAAAGGTTCAATGTGAACATCCTTGCGCAACCCCGGGCCTTCAATCATCGCCAGTTGAATGCTGCGGCTGGCGAGAGCGGCAAGGATTTCATCCGTATTGCCGCTCATCGCCGTCAGTTCCACGCGAGGATTCTCGCGAAGGAATGCGGCAACAAGATTCGGCAGGAGATATTGTCCGATGGTTTGCGATGCCCCCAGCGCAAGCTTTCCCGCCTGCTGGCCACCCGTGCTGGCCACCACCTCGTAGGCTTCGTCGGAGATTGCTTTCAATTTCTTTGCATACGTCAGCAGAGATTTTCCCGCGGGAGTCAGGGTTATGCGGCCGCCGGTCCGGTCGAACAGGGGAATCCCATACTCATCCTCAAGGGTCTTGATTTGCTGCGTGATGGCAGGTTGCGTCAGGAAAAGTTCTTCCGCGGCGCGACTGAAGTTGAGGTGTTGCGCGACGATTCGGAAAATCTTGAGCCGGAAATTCTCCATCTCTATTTCGTCTCAGTTTGGAGTTGTCAGGTCCGCCAAAGGTTGTGGGTGCCCTTGCCTCGGCAACAGGCCTGCTTCACGATTGTCGCAGAACGGCGCGAATCAGGCCCATCGCGCCAGAGGTTCGCGGCGACCGCGGGTATAAGGAAGAAGAATCCGCGATAAGAACTTCCTCTTGGACTCGCACGGTCATCCCTAAGAGACTAGAAGCTGGAGGAATTTTGAATCCGAAGACAATCTTTTTTCTGGGGCTGATTCTGAGCGCCACAGGAGTGGTGTCTCCAGCGTTCGCATTGCTGGCAGGGATTGCTTACGGTTTCAGTTTCCCTCATCCCTATCAGCTGGATAGCAGAAATTTGTCGCACTTTTTATTGCAGGCGGCGGTCGTCGCACTTGGTTTCGGGATGAACCTGCGCCAGGTGATTCATGCCGGCCGGGCGGGATTTTTCTACACGGCGATCAGCATTTCCGTCGCAATGCTTCTTGGCTGGGGTCTGGGACGCCTGCTGGGCGTAACCAAGAAGGCATCGTTTCTAATCACGGTTGGGACCGCAATTTGCGGCGGAAGCGCCATTGCCGCGATCTCCTCGATTACCAGGCCCGATGAAGAAGAAATGGCGATGGCGCTGGGGACGGTTTTCGTACTCAACTCCGTGGCGCTTTTGCTGTTCCCGGCTGTTGGCTTTGCTTTGCACATGAGCCAAACGCAGTTCGGACTCTGGGCTGCGCTGGCCATTCACGATACCAGTTCGGTCGTCGGCGCCGCGGCGAAATACGGCGCTCAGGCATTGCAAATCGGGACAACAGTGAAGCTGGCGAGGGCCCTGTGGATCATACCCGTCTCGATGATTACGGCGTATGTTGCCAAAAGCAAAACACGTGTCCAGTGGCCTTGGTTTATTCTGCTGTTCTGCCTGGCCGCCGTGGCCAAGACCTATCTTCCGGTTGGTGCAAGGCTCTATCCAGTGTTGAGTCATCTCGGCCAGCTTGGACTTACGGTCGTTCTGTTTCTGATTGGGACTGGGTTGTCGAAAAACACGCTGCACAGGGTCGGCATTCGTCCATTTCTGCAGGGCGTTTGCTTGTGGGCGATCATTGCCGTCTCCTCCCTGCTTGCGATCCGCGCGGGATGGATTACGCTCTAACGCATCCTCACTGTTATTGGGATGCGTGGATCGTTCTATCCCACCTTAGCTTCGCCGGGACACCAACTACGGGTTCTCGACATCGACCCACCGCCGCGAGCGATGGCTCTTCAACTCAGCATCCATCAGAACCAATTGCCGCAAGCCATCGGACATCTGCGGATACTCCACTGGAGAACCTTGGTCTCGAATCGATGCATAGAACCGGCGGAAGATCTGTTTGAAGACATCGTCGTAACCCTCGCTATGGCCGCAGGGCAGATCCGCATAGGACTTCGCCTGCTCTTTCAGCAGTGTTGGGTCTTTGATGTATAAGTGATTCGCGCTGTCGGGATGACCGACCCATAATTCGTCTGGGCGCTCCTGGTCCCAACTGACCGATGCTTTTGTTCCGTAAATTTCCATCTTGAGCTGATTTTTCCGTCCGGCGGCCATCTGGCTTGCCATCATGGCTCCACGGGCGCCGCCGTCCATGTGGAAGAGAACGCTTCCAAAATCTTCTGTGTCGACAACAACTTTCTCGCCGCTGGCAGTAACCGCCTTGGCGGTGAATGTCTCTACCTTTGTTGTGGGCCGCGTGCGCGTCGGGTAAAAGATTTGCAGGTCCGCGCATAAAGAACTGACTCGGAGACCCGTCACATGTTCCGCCATATCGAACCAGTGCGTGCCGACATCTCCCATGGTGCGCGATTGTCCGGCCGCCTTGGAATCGATACGCCAGTTCCACGCAGTCTCGTCTAAAAGCCAATCTTGCAGGTAATTGCCCTGAACGATGAGAATTCGGCCTAGATCGCCGTCTTCGCGCATGCGTCGCATTTGCTGCACCATGGGGTAAAAGCGCAGATTCTGGCATACGCAGTTGCGAAGATTCCGCTCCGCCGCGAGGCGGACAATCTCCGCGGCCGTTTCGACGGAAGTGGAAAGAGGCTTTTCGCAGAGGACATGTTTGCCGGCCAGCAATGCATCTTTTGCCATTGGATAATGCAGCGCGTTCGGCGTGCAGATGTGGACCGCGTCAATACTCGCGTCGCTCAACACGTTGCGATAGTCCGCCTCGGATCTTTCGACGCCGAAACCCGCTCCCAAGCTCTGTGCCGAGGCCAGCTCCCGGCCTACGATCGCCACTACCTCAACACCTTCCACGCGACGGAGCGCTTCCAGATGCACGCGCCCCATGAATCCAGTTCCGAGAATTGCCGTTCTAATCCGCTTCAATTTCACTCCTATTATTAGGCCGAAGGCCGGTTAGTCATTGCAGGTTGATTACGCCCACCAGGGCGCACTGGGTGGCTGTTCGATCACAAGTCCGCGCAGAAATTGCGCCGCTTTAGTCAGCCCCTCTTCAGAGGACATGAGGCTGTCTTCGTGTTCGATGGAGAGTACGCCGTCATAGCCAAACATCCGCAGCGTGGAAATGAACTCCCTCCACCACTCCTCGCCATGGCCATAGCCGCAGGTGCGGAAGATCCAGGCTCGATTGCGCTCGTCGGTGTAAGGTTTGGTATCCAGAACGCCGGTACGAGTCAGATTCGCGGGATACATTTGCGTATCTTTGGCGTGGACGTGAAAGATCGAGTCTCCGAGCACGCGGATCGCGGCAATCGGGTCGATACCCTGCCAGAACATATGGCTGGGATCGTAGTTGCATCCGATGGAGGGTCCGGCGATCGCGCGCAGCCGCGCCATGGTTTCCGGGCTGTACACGACGAAGCCTGGATGCATCTCAATCGCGATTTTGACATTGTGCTGCGCCGCGAACGCCCCATGCTCGATCCAGTACGGTGTCACTACCTCGTTCCACTGCCAATTCAGAACATCGAGATATTCCGGCGGCCATGGGCAGGTGACCCAGTTGGGCGCGGTGGAGTGGGCTGAATCGCCCGGACAGCCGGAGAAGTCGATCACGACCGGGACGCCCAATTTTTCCGCCAGCAGGATCGTTTTTCGGCTGACCTCGCGAGCCTGCCGCGCGCGTGTCGCGTCGGGATGCAGTGCATTTCCATGACAACTGAGCGCACTGATGGTAATGCCGTGATCCGCAAGCAGGCGCTGAAACTTGTCCAGTTCCGCGCTATTTTCCAGCATCGTCAGCTTGCAATGCGGGTCGCCGGGAAAATTTCCCGTGCCTAACTCCACGGCGGCAATATGAAGCGATTGTAGTTTCTCCAGCACATTTTCCAGAGGTAGCTGCGCCAACAGCGGCGTGAATAGTCCTATTTGCATGGAAATTCTCTTTCGTTTGTTTATTCAAAAACGACACAGACTGGAGAGTCAAGCGGGTACTGCCTGCCCGTTGAAGACAACCGACCAGTTTGCGGATCACACTTCAGGATGACGATATTTGCCGAGTCCTGATTGGCGACGACCAACCACCGGCCATCGGGCGCGACTGCAAAATGGCGCGGGGTATTTCCCTCGCAGGAAACTCGCTGCAGCAGGGCAAGATGTCCATCTGCCGGATCGATGGAAAAGGCGGTGATACTGTCGTCTCCCCGGTTCGAGGCGTAGAGAAAACGCCGGTTGGGATGAATCGCGACGGTGGCAGCGGCCGTGGGCTTCTTGAATTTTTTAGGCAGCGTTGAGATGACCTGGAATCGAGTCAGCGTACCCTTTGCACTGTCCCAGTTCAAGCACTCCAGTGTGCTGGCCATTTCGTTGATCGAATACGCCCACTTTCCGTTCGGATGAAACGTAAGGTTCCGCGGGCCAGAGCCGGGAATTGCGCTGTAAAACGGCGGATCGTGGGGCGCCAATTGCGCGGTCGCCGGGTCGAAGCGATAGACCCTGATACGATCCGTTCCCAGATCGTTCACCAGCAAATACTTGTTATCAGGAGAGATGGTCGTGCAATGTGCGTGCGGTGTCTGTTGCCGCGCCGGGTTCACACTGTGACCGTGGAAGAAAATATCGGAAACAGCCGCGCTCAGACTTCCTCCGGCAAGGATTCTGAAACTGGCAAGGCTGCCGCTGTCATAGTTGGCCACGAAGAGCGAGTGGCCGGTATGATCTGTCGTCAAGTTGCAGGGACCGGAACCTCCGGAAGCGACGACGTTTCCTGGCGAGAGCTTGCCAGACGATGGGTCGAGTGTGAACGCGGAAACGGTGCCCGAAGTCCCGCCTGGCTGTTCATTCGCCGCGTACAAATGGGTGTGGTGGGGAGATAGGGCGAGGAAGCTCGGATTCGGGGTTGGTGCGGCAAGAACGCTCGCCACCATCTCGCCCGTTTCCGGAATCCAGCGATAGCCATAGATGCCATGGCTGCTTTTCTTTGTGTAAGTCCCGATAAAAATCCGATGGACTTGCGTGTCCGATGACCATGCGAAGCGGCTTGCAAAAGGGACAATCGCGAGACCGAGCATGCAATCGCGCCGGGTGACTTTTTTCATGTGATTCAGTGTAACCCTGGTGGGCCGAGGCCGGCTTCCCTCACGCATAACTGGAAGCGGCGCTCGCATATTTACTTCCACGTTCCCTTGACATACGTTCGACGTAGCCGCTGTCGCGGAGGGCCTGCAATGGATCTTCCGGCAAGCCGCGCTCTCGTCTCCATGTCCGCAGGGCCGGTCGTACATCCGTCCAGAAGGCGGACCGCAAGCATTCCTCGGCCTCGACAAGGCGGCATTCGCGCTGTAGTTGTGCAA
>JAJZIF010000178.1 GCA_021810735.1 Acidobacteriota bacterium | reverse complement strand
TGGCTGCGATGTGGTTGCATCGCTCTCGCCACGCAGGAATCTTACGCAAGCTTCCCTTTCCACGACCAGCAGACGTCCCCGTAGCTGCTATCCCTCACCACCCCATCTGGCTCATCCGCCGCTCAATCACCCCGCTGTACCACCCCATTCGCTGCGGCTCCCAATGCCGCGGATCCGGCAATATCGCGGCCAGTCGCGCTGCCTCATCCCGGCTCACATTCCGCGCGCTCGTCCCGTAGTAATACCGGCACGCCGCCTCCGCGCCGTACACGCCGCGCCCCCACTCCACTTCGTTCAAGTACAGCTCCAGAATCCGTTGCTTGCCCAGCGCCACCTCCGCCACCGGAACCAGCGAGGCCTCCAGCACCTTCCGCCAGATCGTCCGCTCCGTCCCCAGAAACAGGTTCTTCACCAGTTGCTGATCCAGCGTCGACCCTCCCCGCAGCCGATGCCCGGCCAAATCCCCCTTGGCCGCCTTGCCCATCGCTTCCCAGTCAAACCCATGCTCGTGATAAAACTTCGCATCCTCGGCCGCGATCACCGCATGTTGCAGATTCGGAGAAATCCGGCTCAACGGAACATACTCGTACCGCATGTGATACGGCTTATGCGCCAGCCACGCCTGTACGCGCCGCTCCACATGCACCGCCGTCGTCGGAGGCGGTACAAACCGGTAAGCCACCAGTAGCAGCGAACACAGCACCCACCAGCCAACCATCACAATCGCAACCCAACGCGCGAAGGCCCATAGCCATCGCACCGGCCGCCAGCTTCCCTCACGCTTGGTATTCTTTCTGCGAAAAGGCCACGTTCTCATCTCTCAAGAATCATAGCCGCAGCCCATCTCTCAGGCTGTCGCCGCCGTGCCGATTCCATTCAGCCTCGCCAGCGCATCCTCTGGCAGATCCAACTCCGCCGCAGCCAGATTCTCCCGCAAATGCCCCACCGAAGATGTCCCTGGAATCAGCAGCAGATTCGGCGACCGCCGCAGCAGCCACACCAGCGCCACCTGCATCGGCGTGGCCCCCAGGGACGCGGCCACTTCCTTTAACTCCTCCGCCTGCAGCGGAGCAAACCCTCCCAGCGGAAAATACGGCACATACGCAATCCCTTGCGCCGCCAGCGCATCTACAAACGCGTCATCTGTGCGGTGCGCCACGTTATAAAAATTCTGGATGCACACAATCTCCGTGATCTTCTGCGCCTCCTCCAGTTGCTTCGCAGAAACCGTGCTCAACCCGATGTGCTGTATCAGTCCCCGCTCCTTCAGCTCCGCCAGCGCCGTGAGTGGCTCTTCCACCGGCTCATTCGTGGGCTCGCTCATCCCGCCCAGCCGCAAATTCACCACGTGCAGCGCATCCATCTCCAGGTTCCGCAGATTGTCATGCACCGCGTCGATCACTTCCTGCCGCGACCGCGCATGCAGCCACGATCCGTCGCTCCCGCGCCGCGCACCCACCTTCGTCACAATCACCAGATCTTCAGGATAGGGATGCAGCGCCTCCCGGATGATCTGGTTCGTCACATGCGGCCCGTAAAAATCGCTCGTGTCGATGTGATTCACGCCGGCCTCAATCGCCTCGCGGAGCACCGCAATCGCGCCCGGCACATCCTTCGGCGGACCCCACACTCGCTTCTCACCCTCCCGCCCCGCAAGCTGCATCGCACCATATCCCATTCGACGCACCGTCTTGCCCGTCCCCGGAAACGTAAAACTCCCACCCATCTTCCATGGCTTTTGCATATCTCTCCTCAAATGCTTCGGCTCGTGTTTCTGATCAAAGGATTCAGCTCGTAGCCATTGGATGAAGCAATCTGCAGGTTGTATGCATCGATTGTCACTTCTCTAAACCACCCAACCGAGAGACCGCCCCCGGGTGTTACAAAATCGTGGACGATATCCCGATCGTGCAACCAGGTCCGGCCGAGCCGACACCGGATCCCGAACGCATCCAGGCTCCAGCCTCGCCAGCCACCACTCGACCGGCCGCGGAGCCACAGACCGCAATTTACGCCGTCCCGGCCCGACCCCGGGCTGTGGGTTCACGCTTTCTGTTCGCAACCCTTTTGGCCGCTTTGTCCGCGTACATCTTCGCGTCCGCCTCTTCCACAATCTGGCTCGCGGTCATGCCGTCACGCCATTCGGCAAACCCGACCGCGGCGTCGATGAACACTTGCGCCTCGCTGCCGTTCTTCACCGTGACACAGTACTTGCCCACCACCCATTGCTTGATGTGCTTAATGTACGTTGCAACCTCGTTCGCGCCGCAGGCCATCACCACGATAAATTCGTCCCCACCCCAGCGTCCTACCACATCCTCGGCGCGCGTATTGCTTCTCAGCTCCGTTGCAAATTGCTTCAGCAGATTGTCTCCCGCGATATGGCCGTATCGATCATTCACCCCCTTGAACCCGTTCAGGTCGAACATCGTCACGCAGAAACGCTCCTGGTGCCGGATATTCCACGCGATCTGACGCTCGATACAACGCCGGTTCGCAATTCCGGTCACCTCATCCTTGAACACCATGTCCTCCGCCGACTTCAGCCTGCGCTCGTACGCCGTCACCTGCGCATTCAATTGCCATACCAGCTGCTGATTGTCATTCACCATCTGATCCACACAGATCTTCAACGCGTCCACGTGCCGGGTCAGCGACAATCTGATCTGCGTCAGATCATTCAGAGTGGACACCTGCTCAAGACCCACGATCAGATCATGGAAGGTCTCCTGGTATCTCTGATCACGCTTGCCTATCGATTCCGCGGTTCTTCCAAGCGTAATCAGCAGTTGCTTGATCTCGTCCGCCTTCGCCCTCGAATCCTCCGCAATCGACTCTCCCCATCGCTCCACCTGCGCAAGAACCTGTTTGTTGACCTTCGATACCACGTCCCCGCTCGGCTTCGTCGAAACCCGTCGCTCCAACCGTGCCAGAGACTGCTCCAGATCCACCCCATGCGTGGAGCCATCCTGTGCCGCGCTCCTGCCAAAAGCCAGCAGTGCAGCAGCATAGCACGCAACCGCCGTCAGAAAATCAGTTGGAATTTCGCGCTTGCCCTTGGAAGCACCCTGCCCATAAAGGAACGGATTGAGCGATATCATGCGCCGCGAACCTCAAGTATCCTCAAACCCTGTCAACAAACTCAGGGCTGTGTTCTCGTCATTCACGAGACTCTCCCTGATTCATCGGACGAAGTAGCGGAATGCAAGAGGCGGGGAAACACTCTTTTTTCCGTTCCCGTTCCGCACCCCGCGCTACAAAATCAGACGGCATCCCGCGTCGACCACCGCATCGCCCTTCCGTCAAAACCTGCCCGTCGATCGGGCTCTGCCCTCAGCCGTAGAAAGCTGAAAAGCACGGCTAAGCATGTGCCGTCCACTCGGCAGCAACACCACCACAAACCCCAATGTTCTCCGATTCAGCCGGGTGTTCTGCAGGCAATTAGCCGGGCATTGCCCGCCGCAGATTCATCCATTCCGTGGGGAAACCGTCAGCACGCCATGCGCAGGAAGTCGTACCGGAGCTTTCCACTAAGACCGGGAATAGAACTCACTGCAATCGGCCACCGCCTGAATCGCGGCTACCCCCCAGCCCTTCGCGCTCTTCATTTCGATCTCAATGACGCGCTGAAATGCAACGGCATGGTCCGTCACATTCACGATCTTCAATCCTTATGACTTCCCAAACCCCGTAAACGCATGGCGTACACCCCGCCGTACCCGTTTCTCCAGCCGCAACGGAGAACTCACGCGCTCCCCCGAATCGGTCACCCCTCTCACCTGGCGCACTGCTGTCCTATAGTCACTGGAACCGCACTGGCGTTCCGTGCCCCAGCCGATCCAACGCAGGCGCACACCACCGAAGGGACTACCGGCACAACTCGCATGGCAGTCTCTCTTCGTGCAGCAGTCTACAGCGCATGCGCAAATTCGCTGCGCTGTCCTCGCACTCCCAGCACCACGCGGATCGCGACAACACCCGCCCCGGATTGCTACCGCGTAATCAGAACCTCGTACAGGTTGTCCTTGGCCAGAAAGAAGCGGTAGTTCCCGAACTTCGAAAACAACTTTTCAATCCCCCGATTCGTCAGCGTCCGTAGAATCGGATGCGCCTCCATCTCCTGCACTTCGATCGTCTCCGAATCCGTCAGGTGATACCGGCAGTAGCGCGTGTTCTCATCGTTCTTCTTGGCGTGGAACATCGCCAGCACCTGCGCGCCAGGCTCCGTCGTCTGATGAATCCGATCGATCAGCGCCTCAATCAACCCATCGGGCACATAATCCAGCGTCGCCCACAGCAGCACCACATCAAACAGCCGCCCGCCGAAACCCGTCTCCTGCTCAAAGTACCTCTTGACGTCAAAGCGCTTCTCGCCGCCCGCTTCCTCGGCCGGAAGGTCATACTCGCCCGAGAGCGAATCACCAACAATATCAGCCATGTAAACGCTGTGACCCATCCCCGTCAGCAGCGTGATGTTTTGCGGAGACGTCGGTCCCACGTCCATCACGCGCAGGCCATCCTCCGCCTTCAGCCGCTCCAGCAGTGCCTTCCAGCCGCTTGAGTGCCGCGGCGCATACCGCGCCTTCTTACCGGAAGACCGTCCTGGCCGCTCCGGCTCCGAGCCCCTTTGAAATAAACTGCGAATCACGTTCTCTGGTTGCCCTCACTTTCGGCTGGAGACGCATCTCGATCGATGCGTCCACGATCATGCTGTGCCGATTGCTCGAAGCGGCCAGCCTCGTTCTCAAAACTGAAGTTTATCCGCCTCAGCTCCGCCTGCTGGTCGCGCCCCCACGGAGCTTACCGCCGGTGCAGCCGTAGCCGCTGGTGCCGCACTCGCATTCGTCGGCTTCTCCGCCGTAAGCAAATCCACCTTACCGGAAAACGTCGCATTCTCCTCAATCGACAAACGCGCTGCTTTCATATCCCCTGACACTTGGCAGCCAGATCGCAATTCAATCCGCCCCGAAGCCTGAAGATTGCCCTCGATCGACCCCATCACCACAATATCGCGAGCTGAAACGTTGGCCTTCACCTTGGCATTCGGGCCAATCGTCAGCCGGCTCTCCTG
Organism: Acidobacteriota bacterium; assembly: GCA_021810735.1. Next base: position 2,456 of record JAJZIF010000178.1, on the reverse strand, counting down.
CAGCGCAATCGTTCCGTCTACCATTCCATCCACCAGCAGATCCTCGCTCCCCTGCAACTCTCCCCTGATCTGCACCGACTTCCCGATTGCTGCTACTACATCGCCTGCGGCCATACTTCACTCCTGTTCAATGATCACGACGCTTTGCTCGAACTATACGCAAGCCCCCGCGCGCCCGCAACCGCCTTTGCCGGAATCCTCTCCTGGGTGCCGTCTCCGCATGCTCCATCCGCCACAACCGGCTTCAGCGGCCAAAGCTCCTGCTGCGCCGTTTCCTGTGCTTCTGCCAGCCATCGTCCTCCACCACGCGTCAGCGGCGCATCGCTCAACCGGCCGGTCAGCCCGTGCTTCCTCACCACCGCCCGCACCAGATCTCTCATCCGGCGCGCGTACGCAGGTGATGCAAACTCTGCCGTCTCAAACCGCCGCGCATAATCCTCCTTCAGCGCCGGAAAATGCTTCTCCACAAACGCCAGGTACGTCCCCTTCGAGCACGGTTTTAAAAACAGCGGCTGCGCCGAGAAAAAACTCGCATCCACCTCCTTCGCCAGCACCGCCATCCGGTGCAGCGCCGGCCCATTGTCCGTGATCCCCGGCAGCAGCGGCGAATTCAAAATCCCCACCGCCAGCCCAGCCTTGCGAAGCCGCCTCACCGCCTCAAAGCGAAGATCCGGCCGCGGCGCCCTCGGCTCCAGAATCCGCGCCAGCCCTACATTCGCTGTCGTAATCGTCACGCCGATCACCAGCCGGTTCCCTCGCGCCACCGCCCTCAGCACTTCCGCATCTCGCGCAATCAGCGCCGACTTCGTCACGATCCCAATCTCCAACCCTTCTCGCTCGGCCAGCACCTCCAGCAAACCACGCGTCACACCCAAACGCCGCTCCACCGGCTGGTAAGGATCGGTCGCCGTTCCAATCGCGATCTCCTCGCCCGGCTTCACCCGGCGCAAATCGCGCTGTAGCAGCCACACCGCCTGCTGCTTCACATAAATCTCCTGCTCAAACAATTCCGGATCCCGCTTCTCCATAAACTCGTGCGTATACCGCGCGTAGCAATAGCGACATCCAAACTCACATCCCCGATACGGATTGATGCTCCACGTGAAATCCAGCCCGCGCTTTGAAACCGTGCGATTCAATATCGACTTCGCTTCCAGCGCGTAAAAGCGAACCTCGTGCCCTTCGCCCGTCGGCGCTGCTTCCGCCGCCAGTCTGGCGATCCCCTTCGGCAAACCTGACGGCAGAATCGGAAACAGTTCTCCATTTCGCCCCATATTCGCTTTTTCTTCGCTCATGCCGGAAGCATAGCCCCGCCCTTTGCCCCCGTCAATCGAAATCTCCACAACAATTCTCTTTACCCCACCACCGCCATGCGAATTTCTCCCCTCTACGACGCTCCCGATTTAACCTCTGCTTCCTGCCGCAATCTCCGCACCTTGCCTCCCGGCGGTGGCATCCTAGTACGAGGCAGAAATGTCTCATCGCAAATGATCCAAAATGCAAAGGAGTCTTCGATGGCAGACCTCAAAGGCGCTTCGGTCACCTGGCTTGGACACGCCACCGTTCTCGTCACGACCCCCAGGGGAACCAACATCCTCATCGATCCCTTCATCGAACAGAACCCTAGGTTCCCAAAAGGCTACAACTTCCCCGAGAAAATCGACCTCATCCTCGCGACTCACGCTCATTTTGACCACATCGCCGACGTCGTCCCCATGGCGCAAAAGTACAACGCGCCCGTCGTAGCCACCTTTGAACTCGCATCGTTCTTCCAGTCCAAGGGCGTCGAGAACACCATCGGCATGAACATCGGTGGCACCTTCCGCCATGCCGATGTCGCCGTCACCCAGACTGAAGCCCGTCATACCTCCGGAATCATGGAGGACGGCAAGTTCTTCTATGGCGGCGTTCCAACCGGCTTCGTCCTCACCATCGACAATGGCCCTGTCCTCTATCATTCCGGCGACACGACAGTCTTCTCCGACATGCAGATTATTCGCGATCTCTACGCCCCGCAGTTCGCCATGCTTCCCATCGGCGACCACTTCACCATGGGCCCCAAAGCTGCCGCGCTGGCCGTCAAATATCTCGGCGTCACGGAAGTGCTTCCCATCCACTACGGCACGTTCCCCCCTCTGACCGGCAGGCCGGAGGCGCTGGAAACACAACTCGGCGGAGCCAACGTCAAAGTGCACAAAATTGAGCCGGGCGAAACCGTCCGTTGACTCCCGCAAATACAAAAGAGGCGGCAACCATCCCGCCTCTTTTGTATTACGTATCATATTTAGTTACAATTCTTCTTCATTCGGCTTCTTGCTGCCGGCGCCAGACGCAGGAATCAAATAATCCAGCCCGTTCTTCATCTCCGGTCTCGGCAAACCCAGTGGCCGTGTGCTTTCCTTGCCGCCGTCGCCAATGTAGCGTCGCAGGCTGCTCACCGTCTCCTGCTTGTCGCG
>JAJZIF010000177.1 GCA_021810735.1 Acidobacteriota bacterium | reverse complement strand
GGGGTTGTTCTTTCCGCTGAGCGTGTCGGCAACGGCCGCGCCGCCCTCTTCGCCGGGATACCAGGCTTCCAGGACGGCGCTGGCATGCTGGTTGATCCAGTTGACGGCGAGCGCGCTGCCATTGAGGAGCACGACGACGACCGGCTTGCCGGTGGCGACGACGCTCTGCACGAGAGCTTCTTCCGGCTCGGGCATCTGGAGGTTGGTTTTGTCTCCGTCGAGGAAGCCGGGTTCTTTGAGGTCTGACTGTTCGCTTTCAAGGTGACTGGTAAGGCCAACGACTGCGATCACGACATCGGCCTTCCTGGCGGCGGCGACGGCGGCGGGGGAAGGCGTATTATCGACGGGCGCCCAGAGGAGTTGCGCAGAGGGTGTAGCCTTGCCGCGGACTCCGTAGTTGATCTCGATGGGGACCCTTACGCCCTTTTGAAGGTGGACGAAGCCGAGGTTGGATTCGGCGCCCTTGGAGTTGTACTGCTGGTCGATAGTCCGGTAGTTGACCCTGACGCTTGCGAAACCATCGGCGCGCAGGCCGATGAGATAGTCGCCAGTGGCAGGTGGAGTGAGGTAGCCGGACCAGCGGACGCCGAAGCCCTTCTGGCCTGCGAGCTGCGCGGGAAGCGTGGCTTGACTGAGATCGACATTGGATTCGACGCGGGTGAGGACAGGCTTTGGTCTTGCGCCTGGTCCGAGGCTGGGGCCGTTGAACTCTGCGTAAGCAGCCTTGAGGCCTGGCTTGCCATCGGGAGTGGTCAGCATGCTGTTGGGAATGGGCTTGCCGACATTGGGGTTGAGGAATTGCGTTCCGGGGACGTAGGTGATTTTCGCGTTGGGGAATTCGGCCTTGAGGCCTTCCAGAACTGTGACGGTGTGCGTGGGGATGCCGTTGTAGTTGCCGAGCAGGACATTGGTCTGATCGGCAAGCGGGCCGACGACCGCAATGCTGTGGATGGTCGGCTTGAGCGGGAGGACACCGTCATTCTTGAGCAGCACCATGGATTCGTCCGCAAGCTTGCGGGCGAAGGCGCGATGCGCGGGGCTGTTGAGTTCACTGTAGGGAATGTGGGCGTAGGGATCGGCGCCTTTGGGAGCGAAGAGGCCAAGCTTGATGCGCGCAGTGAATAAGCGCACCAGCGCCTGATCCATGGCGGACTGACTGAGATAGCCCTGTTGCACCGCGGTGATGTATGGCTTGTAGTCGTTGTCACCCTTGGGCGTGTTGAAGTCAGCACATTCGTTGTCCATGCCACGCTCCATGGAAATCGCCGTGGCCTGCGCCTGCGTGGGCCGGTAGTGGTGGCCGGTGAAGATGTCGTGGACCGCGTCACAGTCAGAAACGACATAGCCTTTGAAGCCCCAGCTTTGGCGGAGAGTTTTCTGTAGCAGGAACTGGTTGGCACAGGCGGGCTCGCCGTTGACAGCATTGTAGGAGCACATGATGGAACCGGCATGTCCCTTGACGATGGCGGCGCGGAAGGCAGGCAGGTAGGTGTCTTCGAGGTCGTGCTTGCTGATGTCCTCATCGGCAAAGTGACGGATTGGCTCGGGACCGCTGTAAGCGTCAAAGTGCTTGGGGGTAGCGATGACTCGGTAGTACTTCGGATTGTTGCCCTGCATGCCGGTGATGTAGGCGACGGCCATGTGCGCGGTGAGGAAAGGATCTTCGCCGTAAGTTTCCTGGCCGCGTCCCCAGCGCGGGTCGCGCACGATGTTGATGTTGGGAGCCCAGAAGTCGAGGCCGTGGAAGATGGTGGACTTGCCTTTGGCGATCGCTTTTTCGTGGACGACGCGGGCTTCAAGGCTGATGTCCTTACCCATTTGATGAATGGCAGCGGGATCGAAGGTGGCGCCGAGGCCGATGGGCTCGGGGAATTCAGTGGTGCCGTTGACGGCGACGCCATGCAGGGCCTCACTCCACCAGTTGTAGGCAGGGATGTGGAGGCTGGGAATGGCTCGCGCACCATTCACGAGCTGGGAGGCTTTCTCCTGGAGAGTCATGTGCGAGACGAGAGCTTCCGCGCGAACTTTGGCCGGCAGATTGGGATTGAGATACGCGGGGGTGGGTGCTGTGGATTTGGTCTGCGCGTGCGCATGAGGTGCGAACGGGGCACAGAGCAGGGCTGCGGCGCATAGCGCCAGTCCTGGAGTGAATCGCAGAATATTTTGCCTCATTATTTTTCTCCAAATGAACGATGGTCGTGAATGGTGTTGGAAGTGGTGGTGTTTGGCGCTCGAATGCTAGGGTCTGGCCATGGTGAAGGAAAGGTTTTTGCTGAAGAAGGGGAGGACGTGATCCTGGAAGCGGTAAGCGACGGCACTGGTATGCGTGCCGTGATAAATCTCAAAGCTATTCCTGATGCCGTAGCTGTCGAGAATTTCATGGACCTTGCTGAGGTTGAACCTGAAGTTATCCTGGTCTCCAACGTCCATGGCGATGGCCCGATACTCCCGGAGGTTGTCGATGTACTGGTCGATGAAGGCAAGGGGTGCGTTCGCCGTCCATTTGGCGAGGATGCCAGGTTGCACCTTGCCGTCTTTTACCGGCAGATCGAGATACAACGGAGGGTTTTTGGGATCTGGAGACCAGGCGGCTGCCATGGCGAGTTGCGCGCGCCAGAAGAAGGGAAAATTGGCCGCGTCTGCGGGAGACTTCATTTTGGCCACTGCGGCGTCAAAGGCCTTTTCCTGTGGAGAATCGGGATCTGGGGCCGGAAACGGCGAGAGGCAGCAGGGGCTCATGATATATAGCGCGCCGAAAACGTTGGGATATTTCATGCCGATGCGCAGCGCGCCATAGCCGCCCATGGAGTGGCCGACGAGGCCGCGACTGAGGCGGTTGGGGATGGTGCGGTAGTGAGCATCGATGTAGGAGACGACGTCGTGAGCGATGAACTCTTCAAAGTCGCCGGTGGTTTCAGAGCGCGAGTACATGGAGCCGCCGTAGACGGTTTTTGAGTCGGGCAGAACGACAATCATCTGCTTGGTGCCGCGGGCAAAGGCCCCTTCGATGGTTTGTGGCACGCGGATTTCGTGCGTCCATTGTTCGGCTCCAATGGAGTAACCGTGCAGTGCGTAAACGACGGGGTAGCGGCGATTCTTGTCCTTGAAGTAGCTGGGCGGCAGAAAGACAATGACATCGCGATTGACGGCCTCGCCTTCCAGATTGCCGACGAGTGAGGCGCCGTGAATCTTGATGTGCTGCACGAAGACGTGCGGAGCTCCGGGTACGAGTGGTGGGTCTTCGGTCTTCATCTGAGCGGAGCCCGGGACAGCGCATGCGAAAAGCATGAACGCCAGGGTTGCCACTGCAATGAGGCTTTTGCGATTTGTCATGGGAGGCTCTCCTGCAAAGATTGCAATGCTTAGTTCGCGCCCTTAATGGGGAAGTGATAGATGTCGATGCTGATGGGCGCGACGGCGATGGAGTGCGGTGTTGTATCCATGTGAATGGTTTTAACGGTGACCTGCGGCGGCTGGCCGAGGTTGTTGGCGGCGTTGAGAGTGTTGCCGGTCATCTTCCACAAGGTGGACGGACCGCCGAGGGTGAGGCCGTCGACGTTGAGGGTGAAGTGCTGCGTGGTGTCCGTCGCGTTGACGACGGCGAGGTTGAGGAATTTGTGGTCTGGCGAGAGCGCGGCGACCATGTCAAGCGGATAGGTGGGGCTGCCGGCCTGTTTGTGAGGGAAGTCGCCGAAGAGATGCTGGGTGGGCAGTGGCTGCGGAGAGTTTCCGGTGAGCTTGAGGGGAATGAGGCCGGGGCCCATGTGTTCGCCATAAAGCTTGAAGAGCAAGCCGGTGGTGTTGAGCGACGCAGCGGTGGGGCTGATGTTGAGTGTGGAAACACCCATGGTGAAGGCGGACATGCGAATGAAATCGGTGTGGCGCAGCATCTCATTGAAGACCATGGCATAGGCCAGGGCGAGCTTGAGATTGGCGGGGGCGCCGGTGTAGGCGTACTCATCGATGGACATGAAGATGTGCTTTTTCTTCATGGCGGGGAAAAGCTTCTGGTAGGCTTCCCACTCTTCTGCCTTGATGCGGACGCGGTTGGAGGGTTGGCGCACCCATTGGAGCGTGGAGAAATGGCCGGGAACATATCCGGCTTCCATGTGGGGGAGCTTGATGCCCTTTTCGGCGTTTGAGAGATCAAAGCGCATGCCGGCGCGAGCATACCAGTGTTCGGTGATGCCGCTGAAGTTGCCCCATGAGTGCTTGAGGAAGCCGCAAGTCCAGTCGACGGAGGAGCAGATACCGACCTTACTGTCTTTGACGTGCAGGTTGTTGGTGACGCCCTCAATGATCATTTCGTCAGGCGTGGCGCCGGAGGCAAGGAGGGTAATGTTGGGGTCCGCCTTGCGCATGGCGGCTGCGAACTCGTTGTGCTTGAGAACGTAGTATTTGAGGTCGGTGCGGCCAAGCTGCCAGGGGCCGTAAGGCTCGTTGCCGATGTCCCAGAATTTGACGTTGTAGGGAGCGGGGTGGCCATTCCGTGCGCGTTCCGCCCCGAGCGGCGTCTGCACAGAGCCGTTCATGTACTCGACTTCCTGAGCCGCTGAGTGGGCATCTCCGAAGCCTGCATTGACGGTGATGTAGGGCTGCGTACCGATGAGCCGGCAGAGTGTCATGAACTCGTCCATGCCGACGTCGTTGGACTGGACGGCGTTCCAGGCGTGGTCGAATTTCGGCGGGCGGGTGTCGGGGTTGCCGACGGAGTCGTACCAGTTGAAGTCGGAGATAAAGTTGCCGCCGGGCAGGCGCCAGAAACCGGAGTGAAGCTGGCGGAGCAGCGCGATCGTGTCAGGGCGGAAGCCGTCGATGTTGTCCGAGGGCATGAGCGAGAGAGTGCCGATGTGGAGGTCGCCGGTTCCGGTAGCGGTGACCTCGAAGGCGGCGTTGCTGCTGTCTGCTCCAGCGGTGAAGTGGAAGGGAAGTTTTGTATATTCCGTGGGGATCGAAGCCAGGGTCACGGTCTGGCGATCGTTCGGAGCCGGGCCCCAGATGAGCGAGACTTCGACTTTGGCGCCTTGTGTGGCGCGCAGGTAAATGTAGCCGGTGTAGTGCTTGTCTTTGACCAGTGCGAGGCCCGTCTGGCGAATGCCGTGCGCGACGGAGGAATCGAGCTGAATCTGCGGGCTGTGAGCGCCGACGAAGGGGTGGGCAGTGTCCATGGTTACGTCTTGCGCGGGGCCGACAGGGTGCCACTTACGAAGCTGCATGCGGCGGAAAAAGGCGGGAACGGGCTTCGTGGGCTGGTTCGAGGGCGGAAGAATGGGGTAGTAGAACTTGCGGTCATCCAGCATCTGCGACCAGAGAGTGCGGTAGACGAGCTGGCCGAGGTTTTCGATGAACATTCCGTACTCGTATTTGGAGATGGGCTCGGCAGTTTGCGTGGCGTGGAGAGTCACCAGCAGGTGCGCGGGCGGTTTCGGCGCGGATTGCTGCCGGGTTTGCTGCGCGCGGGCGAGTCCGGAAGAGGCAAGACAGAGTGTGAGTGCAGCGAGGAGCGCGATGCGGAGTTTTGTTGCGGTTCTCGCGGTTCCTGGATTGCGTTGAGAAGTTGGGGGCATGCTGTCCTCCATGAAAATCAGTCACTGAGTGGGCCCTGTTACGGTGCTGGGCCTTCTGGTTCGCGGCGGCGGTTTGTGTTCGCTGGAGCGGAAATATCAGCCGGAGCTGACGGGATTCCGCGTAAGCGGTTTGGAAATAAAGCGATTTTCTAGATTTTCACAACCTATCTCCGTGAATATAGCCGGGCCTCAGCATGCTAATTCGGAGAGCCAACAAATGAAAAGTGGAATTTTCATTTGTCGATAATTCGTGGCCTGTGAGTGACGCAAATGGGCCGTCGGTGGCTGAGCTCAGGCCTTGTTGAAATAAGTTGTGTAGCTTTCGTTGCGGACGAAATAAACCGGCACGTGGAGGCGCATGCGGCCGGAAGCATTCTGACAGAAGAGTCCATTGGAGCCGGACAATGGGTGCAGTTGATCCATCGGAGCGAGGGTTGCCTGGCCGGGCGCGGGAGTGATCTCGACATACATGAGGGGACCGTGCATCAGAGCGACGGTATTGGGGTGAAGATCGTCGATGGGTTCGGTGCGGAAGGTCTGCGGCATTTCCAGCGTGATGGTGTCGCCCGTGCGCCAGGTGCGCTGAAGGACGGCGAAGCCGCGGCTGGTATTGAAGGCGGCGGGTTCGCCGTTAAGCAGCAGGGTTGGGCGCTCTGTGAGCCAGCCCGGAATACGCAGTTGCACTGCGAAACTCACCGGCGAAGCGCATGTCACGGTGAGGGTTACTTTTTCGGACAGCGGGTACGCAGTGTGCTGCTCCACGGTGATCGGGATGCCGTCTTGTATGAAGCGAACCCGGGAGGGTGCGTATAGTGTGACGGCAAGACCGTTGGGTGAGCGGAAGTAGATATTTTTCACGTAGTCGGCTACGCCCTGCACCAGAGTGCCGGAGCAGCAGGGCCATTTTTCGGGGTAATAGCCCTTTTGGGCATCGGCGGCGTAGTTGGAGTAGTAGAAGTAGTCACCGTTGGAGTCGGGCTCTTTGACCATGAGCAAGGCGTTGAAGACGACGCGCTCGAGGTTGTCAGCATAGCGGGAATCACCCGTGGCGCACAGCAGGTACCGAGCCAGCCTGGTGGCGGCGTAGCTGCCGCAGGGGGTTTCAAAGTGGTCGTGCGTGGTGTGGAGGCTCTCGTAGAGCTTTCCCTGATGGGGCTCAACGAAGAGCTCGTTGGGGCCCCAGCCGCCGGAGGCGTACTGCTGTTCGGTACGGAGAAATTCCCATGCATTCCTGATAGTGGCGAGATATTTCTCTTCCCCGAGCACGAGGCGTGCCTTGGCTGCGCTGCTGAGCGCCATGGCGTGACTGTAGGCCTGCTTGCCCGGCAGGACATCCTGATTGCGAGCCAGGGGGTCGAAGTAATCGCGATCGAGCAGGTAGGCAATGGCGCGCTGGTACATGGCGCGGTCGCCGGTGATTTCCCAGGCGGAGAAGAGATTTTCCGGCAGGATGTAGGTTTCGTCGTAGGGCGGTTTGCTTTTGCCAACGCGGTCGTGCCCATGTTGGGGGATATAGGGCAGCGCGCCGTGATAGACGCGGGGCAGCAGTTCGCGAGCCTGTGTAACGCCGCTGAGCTGGAAGGCGTCCATGAGGCCGATGAGGTGCTTGTCGAGGATGTAACAGGGCCAGACGTTTTGCGCGTTGGGAGCGGCGAAGACAACATCTTTGGACCCCATGGTGGCGGCGAAGCCTTCGACAAGTTCGGCGACCTTGGCATGGCAATCGGTATCGCCGGTGGCGCGACCGATGCGCGCGAGGCCGGAGATGTATTGCCCGAGGGAGTGGCCGGGGACAAATCCATTGGGGCCGTACCATCCTCCCATGGGCTCGCCGGGCGCAGGCAGGCCGGCGCGCTCGCGGTAGACCTTGAGCAGGCGGTTGTTATCGAGTGCGAGGTAGGAGGCGTGAACGCGGTCGTACTGAGCCTTGAGTGGTCCACCGGTCAGTTCAACGGCGCCGTAGGGG
>JAJZIF010000176.1 GCA_021810735.1 Acidobacteriota bacterium | reverse complement strand
AGGAGCGCCAGTTGCCCAAACCGTAACATCGCGACTGTCGTATTCCTGGCCCGCGGCATTTTAATCCCCTTTTTACTCGGTTGGTGTTTCTTGCTGCCTAGGTCACATGCGCACGCACGTCATCACGTTGTACTTGTTGTTTGGGGCCATCGGACAGTGCTCACATCACCCGTACGGTAATAGCATCCGCCGGCACGAGCAGAATTCTTCGGCCGCTCCGAAAGGTCCACTTGTCGATGGCACATCCGGCCGTTTGAGCTTCGGCAATTTGCCTCAGGGAGAACTCAGCGATGTTATACCCATCGTTCCAATTGTCAGTATTGGTGGCCCAATTGGTTGCGGAGGCCACGTGGTCGGCGCCGAGTTCGAGTTGGTATGCAAACACAATGTAATACGTCCCCGCCCGCAGAGGCGCTCTCAGATGGACCGAACTGCGCACGAGTGAGCGTCCTGTGCCGACCGACGGGGTCACGGTCCAGAAGGTCGTCTCCGGATTGCCCCACGACGGTGTTCCGATCATCGGGGCGACCGCCGAAGGGGGCGCCTGGTTCACCACCGTCATCAAAACAGCCCCGGATAGTCGGCTACCCGGAGGGACCGTAACGACCGTATTGAGCGCGTTGATATTGGCGAAATCGCCCGTTCCGGAGGAAAAGCGTACATATCCGTGCGTATTGTTGACGAGTCCCGGGTAAGGGGCTTGCTCGCATTCTATGGACGAGTTTGGGAAGATCGCCGAAGCGGATAGGTGCGTAGACCGGCGATTGCTCCGGGCCATGGAGGGGGCGGCAGTCTGCACGATGGGCCGCACCTCAGCTCGTGTGGGGGCTCGCGCTTGGGCGCGGGCCGGAACCCCAGCGAAAGAGCGAGGCTGTGGCGCCTCGCCCGGCCGTCTCGATGGCGATGCAGCCGCTCCGGGAGCCGCGGTCAGTTGCAGCTGCGGGCGCGGTACGCTCAATGCGCTTTCGATGGCGACGCGCTGCGCGGAATTTGCCAATGCCCAGCCTGAGGGCGTCTGCACCAGCATCACCGATTGGGACAAATCGCTCTTCAGATGCGGAAAAGCTTGCGCAATGGCCCCCTGTGCCGCCCAGCTGGCCAAGCCAACCCATCGCAGCGAAATATGCATCGGCATCCAGCTCTTGGGCGTGCCGGCGCCTTTCGCTGAACTGCCAATGAGGTGGCGCACCCTTCCGGTACGCACGCCTACGATGCGGATGCCGCGGACCACACAAAATTGCCCATGCCGGATGAACTCCTCCGCCGCCGCTCTTCGCGTGTACTGGGGCTGCAGTCCTACCGCTGTCAGCACGGGCGCTGCGGGACGATAGAGCCCCTGGCTGACCAGTAGATCAAGAAAGTCGCGCTGGTCTGTGGTGGTCGGAATAATCGACTGCCGTGAATAGTCCAGATTTCCGCGGCAGGCGTCCGCCATCAAGTGGTCATGGGCGCGCGCGAGCCACCGATCCGCTAGGCGAGAGAACGAGGAGTGGCTGCTGTTCCCGAACAATCCGCCGTAATAGATAGCGCCGACGACAATTCCGGCAATTACCAAGAGTGCAATGCCAACGCTCCACCACGATCTGACTCTGCGGTCTTTGTGTCGAGGCGAGGAGATCTGGGTGGATATGCGTGGAGTTTCTTCAGCCTGTTCGGTCTTTGCCTCTCGTGAAGTGGACGAGGAGAGCGCATCGCGACCCTCGGAGGGTACCGCATCTTCGGACTTTTCCCTCGGCGCGGTCTTGGTCGGCGCGACAGACGTTCTAACCGATTCGCCGCACTTCGTGCAGTAACGCGCACCCGAACCGAGTGCGTTACCGCAGTGCGTGCAGAATCTAGCCATGGCACCCGCTCATCGTCGTTCCCCAACCGCTGCTCCACAGCCGCCGCAGAAAAAATCATCCGCAGCGAGGATCTGTCCACATTGCAAACAATGTGTCGAGGAACGCTCCGCAGTGCCCGCATGTACAGTGGCCTGCACGGCACTGGCGCTGACAGGGCGCTTACGGGTTCGCGCTTGGTCGGCCTTCTCCTTCAAGGTGCCTGCCCAGGCGCGCATTCTCACACTCACCCCCGCATCGACGCCTTCGCCGACCGCGCGGTAGAGGTAAATGACGCCGTACATGTAAATCAGTATGAACAGTCCCCACAGCAGCAGGTACACCACGGCTATGGACAGCGAAGCCCCGGCTATGTTTTCCACAACTGCCTGAAGTCCACTGAGTGGCCCAAGCAGGAGATGTGGCCCTTGCGCCGCAAACATGCCATGAATACCGGTCAAAAGCCCTCCAAATTGCATCGCGTACATCGCGTCTATTTGAGTGCCCGCAATCGTGGTCAGTGAAAACACAAACGCAGCCGCTGCGAAGACGATGAGCAACAGCACGAGGAAGTGAAGGAACAACGCCAAGGGTCGTCGTACGACGACATCCGCCACGCGCAATAGGGCCCCGAAGAACCCATCCCCTTGCCAAATCGCCACCGCGATGAGCGGCACTCCGAGGACCACGACAGCGTAGGCAACGGCCAACGCAACCACGGATGGCCCGGCGAGCAGAAAGCTCACTATGCCGTGCATCTTCGGTATCAGTGCCAGACGTGAAGCCGCAAAGAGAAGGCCGAAACACACCCCTAATGCCACCGCCAGCACGACAGTTGCGCCAAGCAGCTGTACCGTTGCGCCCGCTCCGTCGAATATCGCCGCGACAAATCCGCGGAACTCGCGCTGATCGGCTTGATCCACCAAGGCAACTCCGGCCGCGTTGACCCCTAGCGCGAGCACAAAGAGCGCCGCCAGGAACAATATGGTTGCCACCGCTGCGCCGCCTCCCTCAATTCCCGTCTTCGCCGCCGCGGCAACGATCAACGCGCTGAAGAGGCCCCCACCGACAAGCAGCAACAACGCCTGCCAGTTTCGCAGTGCGTCATAGCTGCAAAGCATGCCGCCCAATTTGGCGTTTGACTCGATGGTCATTGCTGCCTCCGTCTCGTCCCCTCACGCGCGGCCGCTCTCCGGCGATAGGCGCATAGCTATCACATGCTCGAAAGACAACTCTTTATGAGGACGGGGCCTGTTATGGCAACGCTAACTCAGCGCTCCGGAGCGTCATAGCGCGGCTGTCCTCAATACGCACCAACAGACCCGGTCAGTATCATGGCGACGACGGAGATTCTCCCTGGACTTTGAGGCTGCCGCCGGTCCCAGGGCCTCCTTGGATGTGCTGGGCACGATAGTTCCGTACCGCGATGACAAGATTGTTGTAGGCGTTGACGAATGCCGCGACAATCACCTTTCCTTGGGCGGTATTTTCATACGCGCCGACGCCGCCGCCCACGAATCCCCCGAACAGGGCCCCGAATCCGCTGAAATCGAAGTTCCGCGCGCTGCCGGTTGCCGCAGCCACCTGAACACTGGACCGGTTATCATCTAGAAGCAGCGTCGTATCGGCGTCCTTGGCATGAACGCCTGCCGCAAAAAAGCCAGCGACCGGAGAGATCTCGCCAAGTATAGCGCCGAGTCCCCCGGCGTTTCTGTTTGAGATATTGACGGACGGCACCAGGGTGTAGTCCGCTGCAACCAACTGGCCTTTGTGAAAGTTCGAGTTATTACGCAGTTCGCCGGACTGCGCAAGCGTCCGTTCTCGCATTGACGCAGCAAGACCCTGGCCTCGCGTAACAACCATAAAACAGTTGGACTGCTGTACGATGAGGTTGATGAGTGGCGTCACGCTTGGCAGGTGATATTGATTCGTGAGCGTGTAGTACCAAGGATCATTGGTATGTTCATAAATCTCAACGGTACCAAGGGGGCGAGCGCAATGCTGAAGCGCTGAATTGACACCCTGTGAAGTGGAGCCCGCTGCGCTTCCGGTGGCCTCAGTACTCGCTGCGGTAGAGCCCATCTGCATCGTGGAACAGGCGGAAATGAGCGCTAAAATCACCAAAGAAGACACAATCAGTCTGCGGTTCATGGTCAAGTCTCCGGACTTTTTCTTTAGACGCCCCTTGATTTGCCGGCTAACATCGGATGGCTACCCTCGCCGATGTTATTGGCACCTCCCAGGGTCTGGTCAGTCCCTTAGGTCAAAGATCCCCCTTGAGCGATTCGTATCCGTCGTCTTATGGCGACGCTGACGTGAATATACTCCGGCGGATTTACAGGCGCCAGATCAGTCGATGCTGAAACGTAACGTTTGAATAGGGGAAACTTGATCTTGACAGTGATGGGGGGTGGTTGAGATGCGTGTGTCCGCAGCACCGCGGCGTGCGCGGACAGAGGAATGAGCCGTGTTTTCGGACAGGCCGATCATTCGACGTATTGCTGTACATTTCCCCTACGAACGGGCAGATTGGATGCGAAAGCTGATGCGTAGCCGCTCGTCTGTATTGGCCGCTCTACGGCAAGCGTGATATTTCTCACGGAGATCGGAGACGGACCTCAGCCTCGGGGAGACTCGGAGATCGTGGATAGCTTATGGTCGCCACCGAATGACGGCAAAGTTGAGGCTTACCCCGCGATGTGGCGTGTCTCTGGCCGAGCGGCGTCACTCACTGCTCGGTTCAAGTTCAAGTTCTATCGGAATCGAAGGAGCGCCTGCGGATTCTGCGGACTCTTTGCGAGTCCGAGCCGCATGGCTGGGGTCGTGCCATCCGTCCCGGACAGACAGTAGTTGTAATACGTCCGGTAGACTTCAAGATACCGTTGCAGGACCGCCGGGTTGTAGGCGCCATAGCCATTCCACATACGGCGCTGTTGGCGGACGCTCACGACGGCGCGCTCCGCCAGACTCACCCTCCTTCGCGTTTGCATGAAGAAGCGGTCGATTGGGTGTAACGTTGCCAGCAAATGCAGGCGTGCCACGTGATCCTCATCGTAGTCGCCGTAATCGGTCAGCCAGCACACGTACTTCGAAGGCTCCGCGGCGATGGGCCATGGGTGGAGCACCCAGCGATCGTTCCAACGGGTGATTTTCACCGCCTTCTTGAGCTGCTGTTTCATGATCTGAACAGCGGCAGCTCGCTCGTCGGGCAAACCGAACTTCGTCATCACGTGAAGCCGCGCCTTCTGGGCCGCGGCGACCGCGTTGCGTTTCTGGTATGCATTGGCGTCCTTGGCGATTCGCACGAAAAAGGCATCGGCCGTCCGTGCCTTGATCCGCTCACCGAATGCGCTGATTGCCGCAGCGCGCATGCCCGAGTCCTGGTCCATGAACAGCCGCACCTTCGGTGCGGAGTGCGTGAGCTGCGCGAGCAGCAGCAGATGACTGTACATCGTGTACTGCTCGTGCACGAGCATGCCGTACTTCGGCAGAGCGACGTCGCGGTTCTTGTAGTCGGACTGCTCGATGTCATCGCGAACGAAGGCATCTGCATAGCGTAGCCCGACAAGCTTCAGGAGCGGGTCCATCTCCTCGGAGTCGAGCCGTGCCTTCATCTTTTTTTCCGTTTCATCTCGAAGCTTGGCGTTTCGCACCGCCTCGGCATAATCCTGCCGAAGCCAAAGGCGTGCGTATTTCCGATAGGGACCGCTGAGGGCGATATCGCCGATCGCCGCGGCATCGGCCTCGACCTTTTCCTCGTGCATGCGCTCGTCGAAATTGAGCTGCATCCCGAAGACATAGCCGGTCCGCAGATCCGCCGTGCCAATGGCGTTCATCTGTACCGTTCGTCGGTCATGCCTCCCGGTCCAATTGACAATGTAGGCCTGACGGTCCGTGCACAGGTACATCTTGGGCAGCTCGAGGCGCCCCTCGAGCAGGCGCCGCTCTCGGCTGCCGGCGAATGCTTGGCACTGCTGGTGGATGAAATGGAGCTTGCGATAGAAGGTATCGAATCCGATGTCGGTCGTCTCGAGAATGCGAGAAATCGGGACCTTGTTGACGATGAGCAGAAAGACGTCGCGGTTCTTCAGAGGCTTGCGTTGCCAGGCTCCGGGCGGCGCCTTCCCTGTGAACGTGCCACCGCACTTCTTGCAGCGGAAACGCTCGGTGCCGGCTGGAGTCTGCCCGAATCGCACGTACGCGCCCTTGCTTTCCGAGAGCCGAACACCGTGCAGCTCGCACGTCGGGTTCGGGCACGAGGGGTCATCCTTAGGGTCTGGCCGCAAATGCCGGGACTGGCGCTCAAATTCCTCTGCTACTGCGACGTTGCTTCGAACGGGTGAACGCTCGCCGCAGAATTCGCACTCCAGTTTTGGAATTCGATCACCGGACGACCTCATTGTGTAATCGCCAGGCTGCCGTGGCATGCCACTCTTGCGATAGGGTCTGGCCGGACTCGGCGGTACGAGGAAGTTCTCGCACCGAACTGTCTTGCAAAAGTTGACCTCAATACCCGCGTGGGGCGGTGGCACGCGCGAACCGCCCTTGGATAGGCTCTTCCGCCGAGGCGCCACCGGGACTAGCGCATTCCCTGCCCCTGAAATAGGTTCCGGCACAAGAAATCCCCGTAAGTGGATGACTTGCTGGGAATAATAGCTTCTTTTATATGCTCAGATCAACACGTTATCCGAGGGCCTGGCACCACTGTCGGCGAGCGCGATGTGCGCCTGCTGATACGAGAGAGAAGCGACAGGGTTTTAAATTTTGCGTCGCTGGCTGCAGCCGATAGTGCTGCGGCACGAACCGGAACGTGCTCCTGTCGCGCTGTAATCGCCGTGTAGCCGCGGCGAGGGCGCACGGTGAGAAGGTCAGTTCGAATTTTTCGCGGCTCTGGGGGCGCTGTAGCGCGACTCATGGCCAGCTTGCGGTCGCACGCATGGACCGCCGCCTCGAAATCCACCGGTGCGGCGCGGCGCGGCCGTTCCAACCCCCCTCCCGCACCCTCCCCCGATCCACGCTCAGCTCTCTGCCAAGAATCGAAACCCATAGTCTTTCCCGGATCGGATCTCAGATTTTTATAAGCCTTCTCCAGAAGAAGTTTTATTCTGGACGGTGGTGAAGTCCTGAGCGGAGGCAAAACACCCCCCAGCCCACGCTGAGCGCAGGGTAGTGGTTTGCCTCGGCGAAATTCTGGACGTATGGAGCCGCCCCTCGCTATCGGCACCGCAGTCGCGCGAACTCGCTGCGGCACAGCTCGACTCTGGACGGGTTCGCCCGTCCCCACCTCGCCTCGTGCTGTACCACCCAGCGCGCGTCCTCGGTGCCCGCTTGACGCCTAAGCTCCGGGCCGCGGTGTATTGAACCCTCTCCTCCCAGAGCCAGACCTATAGCGAGGTGGGTTTATTCACCTGAGACGCCGGAACGGCGCTCATGTTTAAAGTGGCGGTGCTACAGGGGGTATGGAAACCGTACCGACCGACTCGCTCAGCGCTCTACTGGCCGCCAGTCTGGCCTCAGCAGCTCTGCCACCGTTGATCAATGCCGAGCAGGCAGCCGGCCTACTGGGCTGTTCGAAAGAGCATGTGGAGGGCATGGCGGACCGCGGCGAACTCCCGGCAACGAAGTACGGTCGCGGCTGGATTTTCGTCACGGCACAGCTCGTGTTTCACGTTTCTCAAGACTGTGTGAAGAACATGTTCCCAGGAGACGATACGCCC
>JAJZIF010000175.1 GCA_021810735.1 Acidobacteriota bacterium | reverse complement strand
GTAGGCAATGGATATCCAAGCGTCCAACCCATTCGCACCGTATCAGAATACGAAGGCGCCTTGGAAAGTGATCTGTCTCGGAGTTCCACGTTCCAGGGAATTGAAAACACCCAGTTGAGATGTATATTGATTACCGCCCGGTACGGAAATATCTCCGCTGGGCGGCAGGAATTCAGGGTGGTTCAGCAGGTTTGATATTTGAGTTTGAAAGTGGAACATCACGCGATGGGTAAGCGGAGTAATCTTTAGAATCCCTAGATGCGTCAAATAGAGCCGCTGATTTTCCAGGCTATTTGGCTCCGCGTTTCCAAAGGTTCCATCCTTTGGTACCGCAAAGGCTGCATCATTGAATGCTTCCAGTTTCCCCTTCCCTCCTGGAAAGGAATAGGGATCGCCCACCTTATCTGGAAGTCCGCCAAACGTTCCCGTGTTGGACGGGTCGGAGCCGGAGAAGGAAGGAGAATACCAGATTCCCGAACCCAGATAGGTCAGGGAGGTCAGCACCCACCCTCCGGCAAGCTTGTCCACGACTGGGGAAGGATGCGACAGATAGCGGCGCCCTTTGCCGAACGGCAATTGCCAAGACGCTGTGATCGACGCATAATGCCGCATTGTTGGACCGTCATTCGCCCAAT
The DNA here is from genome assembly GCA_021810735.1 of Acidobacteriota bacterium. The sequence goes on along the minus strand of JAJZIF010000175.1, from coordinate 6,925 downwards.
GGCTGAGTACGTTGTAAGGATTCTCTGTATCCAGGTAATTCAAAATGCTGCGCTGCAGGCTGTAGTTTGCATCGAAAAGGAAGCTGCCGGCGCGCCTTTGAGCTTCAAATTGCAAACTGTCAAATTTGGCACTTCCGTTGTAGTAGGTTTCGTACGCCTGGTAGAACTGCGGGTAGGGCAGTTCGCTGGCCGTAAACGGCCTTGTGCTTGGGTGAGGCAGATTGATATTCACCAGGTAATTCAGCCCCGAGCTCCGCGATCCTACATAGGACGCGCGCAAGCCAATATTATGAAGCTGGTGTTCATACGTGGCGCTGAACTGTTGAATTTTTCCGAGGCTGGATTGCCGTGGGTATCCGTATACGGTCTGGCTAGGAACACTCGCAAACGACGTACTTGCAGGATACGGATCAGGAAAATGCAATAGCGGCGGGTGCCCAGGAGTAAGGACATTCAGATAAGTTTGACTGATGGAAAACGGCCCCGTCTGCCCCAACTGCGGATTGATCAACTCGAATGGATTATAGCTGCCCGGCCCGTTGGGACCTATATCACCATCTAATCGCGCGGTATAGATTCCGTAGCCGCCACGCACCACTGAATTCTGTCCCAGGCGGTAGGCGATACCCAAACGCGGAGCAAAGTCACCTTTGTCACTTATGGCCTGGACGGCGCCCGGTACAACCCTGATATCTGCTGGATAAAGCGGGCTTACCTTGGAAATACCTGCTGGATCGACGATTACATTTCCCGTCTTCGGATCGAAGTTATACATCAGGTGGTCAGGAGCGGATGGCGTACCATAGTAATCCCACCGCAGGCCATAGTTCAAGCTCAGCCTGTCATTCAACTGAAAGTTGTCCTGAGCATAAATTCCGCCATCCCCTACATACTGATTCCGTCTTGGCAGCGGGTCCGTTCGTGAGGTGGATTGCGGAATGCCCAGCAGGAAGTCCGCATAGGGATTGCCAGTGACCGACCCATCAAAGTTGAAGGTTCCATAGTCATTTACAAACCCGTATCCATTTCTGTAGCGCTGGATGATAAAGCCGAATTTCCAGACATGTCTTCCGACCTGCCAATCTGCGGAATCTGCAATGGTGACCAGAGTGTCATCCATTTTCACACCCCCCGGAACATCCGCGATGGAGGTCAGTCCACTAATATTGATCGTCGGCAGTCCTTGACCTACAGAGTGGCCAGGGTTGGAACCTTGTAACCCGACGGCCGCTAAGACTGCCGCACCGTTGGGCGGAGTCTGCCCCCTTTGCGTCTGGCCATCATCCATGTAGTCGAACTCGAGACCCAACCTGAAGTTGTTATCCAGATGGGGAGAAAAAATCTGTGTGTCACCGATCGCCCACTGCTGCTGTTTGCGGATGCGCGTCCAGACGGAGCTCGGTACGCCGTCGTTCAAAACATAGGGCGTAATACGATCCAGCCAGCGAACAAATACTAGATTGTTCTTGGTAAGGTTGTAATCGACGCGCCCCATCGGCCAGTCGCCCTTGTATAGATCGCTATTGAACGGAAAGACGAATGGGTAGTTATTCACAGGCGGCTGGTTTGCGTAAACTCCCGTGGGAACGGGGTAAAACTTGTTCTGCAATGCCAGGGATACAGGACTCATCCGATCTGCTGGAATTGTATTGTGGGGGAACGGTAAGCCGGTTGTCGGATCGGTGATCGTCTGTGCAAACACGCCCTTTCGCCAGGATGGTGTGGGGACATTGATAAGATAGGGCGTCCCCAAGGGAATTCTCTGCGCGAACCATTCGGCATAGAAAAAAGCGCGATTCCGGTAGATTGGTCCGCCAACTCCGATATTCCATTCATGCTGAATATAAGGGGTCTTCGGTGGAGGAAAATATTCAGACGCATCCAATACCGAGTCGTAGATTTTGTAGCTTGCAACACCGTGCAAGGCATTGGTTCCCTGATGGGTGACCAGGGTTATGTCCGCAGGAACTGCACTTTCAGCGGGAGCATTCGAAGTCGCGACGGTAGATTCCTGAAAGAAATTTGAGTTATTGTTTTGCTCCCCTTGTAGATCATTCGGAATACCGTCGAATACCTGGGATTCATTTGTTTGCTGCTGGCCATTCATTACGGGGAAGGTGCCATACCCCCCCTGCACTCCTGAGGCAGTCGTGAGCAAGGAGTAAATTGTCGGATAGATATTGACCAAGGGCGATCTGTCGTTCTGTTTGGCACTGAATGTCGTCGAAAGCATGGCGGATTCGGTATTGATTACAGCAGCGCCCGCTGAAACCACAACCTGAGTAGTCGTTGCGCCGACTGCCAGGACCGGATCGACGCGTCGAATCTGGCCCGGATCCAGCAGAATGTTCTGCGCCTCAAATGACTTGAAGCCGGGCGATTCGCACCGCAGCAGATACGTGCTTGGCTGCAGTTCATCAAATTCGAAATCGCCAGTTGCCGAGGAAACAGCCTGCCGGACGACCCGCCCTGTGGCTGGCTGAGACAGAATGATTTTCGCGCCGGCAACGTTTCCGCCGGAGGCATCTTTCACCGTACCCCGAAGAGTTGCATTCACTGGGGCCTGACCAAAACCCTGGGTCGGAAGCAGACATAAGCCCGCTACGATACCGAACAGAGCAGCCAGGTAGGAACGACGGAATCGACCCCAGCAGCTTTTGTTTCCCTTACCCCTCCGGATGTTTGCAGCAGCCCGCGTCATGTTTCCTCCGATAAGCTTTCGTTACGCTTGGTTCTCGTTTCTACTAAGTTTACGCATTATAGCAATGCAAGCTGCGGTGTCAATCAAAATAACACGAAGCCGCTATCTACCGTCGCCACTGTGGTTACGCGCGGTTTTCTGCTGGATTTCCGGCTTGAGGACTGGTTCAGGCAGCAACGTGCAAGCTACGGAATCGCCGTCGCAGTTTGTTTCAGGATTCCTGGATTACTGCGCGGGCGTCGCTGCAGATTTACTGAGAGGACGGGCCGACGCGAGCATAGCAGCTTTCTGCTGCTGGAGTATTTTCCACATCGTCCCGCTGAAGATGAGCTCCTGGTCAGCTTGCGGTACTTGACATGCATCGAGCATTTTGTGATATCGCGCGAGCTCGCGGTCAAATTCCGCGACGTCTCCGCCGAACACATCCGATCCAAAGACAAGCTTGGTAAACGCGCTCACTTTGCTCGCTGGAGTGTGTGGACTGACAACCCCGGACCACCAGAAAATCGATTTGAAGAAAGTGTAATCATCCTGCTTCTTAATGAGCGAGGATCCGGAGAGGTCGAAATACAAATTTGGATCCCATCGAGCGATCTCGGCCGACGACGCGTAGTCGGGGTTTCCCAGGTGGGCCCCCACGATGATCAACTGAGGAAAGTACCGCGCGATCAGATCCAGCCGTGTTCCCCGCATCCGGTCGAAGCTCACGTCCTGTGGTTGATCGGGATGGAGCCGCTGCACAATGCCGGTATGAAACAGCAAAATCATGTGGTATTTCTGTGCGCGCTCGTATACAGGCCAGTAGGCTCGATCATCGTAATTCTTCTTTGTGGAAGTAATCTCTCCCAACCCCAGGAAACCGGCTGCATGAAATCGATCAATCTGCTGCAACACATCTGGATCATCGATATTCACGTCGCCGAACCCAACAAAGCGATCTGGGTGCTTCTGGATAAACGGCTGGGCCTCGGCAAATCCCTTCGGCGTGGTCAGCAAAAAAGCCAGGCCATCGACTTGGTCCATCTTCTGCAACATAGCATCGAGAACGCCCGGTTCGCCGTTGTAGTGCACGTGAACATCAATCAGCTTGGGCATGGAATTCTGCGCGAGCGCCATGGCTGGCACCACAAATAATACGAGAATCGCGAGCCGATGACAGCATCCCTTCAAGATCTCTCTTTTCCTGATTCCATATTTGTCCGGCATCCAGTGAGGAACGCACCCTCATTCGTACTGCGGAGGTGCGCCACGTGATTCGCATCCAAATCACGCGGACTTGCCGCCACGATACCTAACAAAACGTAACAATCCATCACGTTAACGTCAAGAAACTTTTTGATATATTCAGGCATCCCCTGCCAGCGGGATTAACCCGAAAACGCCAATTGGACTATTCCGTCAAGCAGGAGCAGCAATTTCCGTAGCCGAGGTTTTCTCGGAAGTCCTTTGAAACAGAATCAGGAGAAGCCCACCTCCATGAACGCCATGAATCGCAGAGAGTTTCTCGGCTCAGGTATTGCCGCCGGTTTGTATTCTGCCGGATCCGAGCCAATGTTTCCTTTCGCGCAAAGCTTCGCTTCCTCTTCGGGCAACGACATTGGCACACCCGACTGGCTGCAAAACGGGCCCCTGATAATGGCGGGTTGCTGGGATGACTTTCCCCTGTTTCAAAGGCGGCTGGGAGGCGGCCCGGATTGGTACGAGGAGATCTACCGCGAACAAGGCAGCAAGCAGACGGTAGAGCGCCTGAAGGAAATTGGTATCACCTTCGCGATAATTCACTTTTTCAAAGGTTTTGGACTGGAGGCCGAGCGCGAGCACATAGCGGACGCCCGTAAGCTTTCCAGGCTGCTTAAGGAAAACGGTATCCGTGTAGGTCTGTATGTCGGCAGCACGATCTGCTATGAGACTTTTCTTTTAGAAAAACCTGACGCGGAGGAGTGGTTTGTTCCAGATTATCTAGGCAAGCCCGTTTACTACTTTGACCAGACCTTCAGAAAACGCGTTTACTTCATGCATCCTGGCTATAGGGAATACATGAAGCGCGTGGTCCGCATGGGCCTTGAGCAGCTTCACGCGGATTGCATTCACTTTGACAACACGTCGCTGCAGGGCAGGCCGGAAATCTTCCAGCATCCCCTCGCAATCCAGCAGTTTCGAAGCTATCTCACCTCAAAATACCAGCCTTCGGAATTGAAAATCCGCTTGGGTTTTTCCGACGTGCGTTATGTGATCGCGCCCAAACTTGAAGCGCCGCTCCGCACAATCGATGACCCTCTGTTTCAGGAGTGGACCGGCTTCCGCTGCGATCAGCTCAGCCAGTATTACGCGGAGATGTCTTCCTATATCCGTTCCATCAATCCGTCCGTCACGATCGACAATAATCCATCCTCCGGCATGGCTGGTCAAAATATAATTTGGCGACAAGGCGTGGACTACCCACGATTACTGCGCACCGTCGATATTGCCTGGACAGAAGAAGGGGACAACGCAGGTGTCAGTTCCAGCGGCGTCCTGGTTTCCAAGATTCGGACCTACAAGGCCGCAGCCATCATGAACAAGCGCATCTTCTGCTCAACCTACGGGGCCGTGGGCGCGTGGGGCCATGAGCAGGGTGGCGGCAGCCTGCTCCAAATGGCGGAATCCATGGCATACAACCGCCAGGGGATTGGCATGGTAGGTGGCTTTCACGACGTCCAACGCCTGCCTGCAAAACCTCAGCAGTACATTCGTTTTTTTCGGGAGAATTTCCAGTTCTATCGCGCTCCAAAATCCGTTGCGGACGTCGCGATCCTCTATTCGTTTTCCAGCATGGCATTCAACAATGAGCGTCCTCAGGTAAGCTTTATGCTCGCAAGCCAGATGCTGATCCAGAACAGATTTCTGTTTGACATCGTTTTTGACGAACATCTGGAGAACCTGTCGAAGTACAAGGTGTTGCTGTTGGCCGATCAAGAGTGCCTGAGCGACCGCCAGATCGACAAAGTGCGAGAGTTCGTAACCAACGGAGGCGGCTTGTTGGCGACAGAGCAGACCTCGCTCTATACAGAACAGCGAAAACGCCGTCGGAATTTCGGATTGAAAGATTGCTTTGGAGTCTCCGCGCCGGCATGGAATGGTCCGGACGCTCAGGAAACAAATCTATCGCAAGGCCCGCTACGGAAATTGGTTGGCAAAGGGCGAGTTGTGTATCTGCCGGCGATCTTGCCTGCCATCGAAAAACCCGAGAACCAATCGATGACGAGCGAGTACTGGGTTCCCGCTCTCAACGAGAAAGTGCTTCGGGATGAAGTCTTGTGGGCGATGGGAGGTAAACCCACAGTGAAAACTCCGGAAGCTACTTCCCCTTACGTAACATTGGAGTTGGCTCACCAGGAGGCGGAGAACAGATTGGTTCTGCACGTCCTCAACTACGACGATGTACGCAATCCAGCGATCAAGGATCTGCACATTGAATTGGCCCTACCGGCAGGCAAGCAGACCGGAGGACAAATCCAGTTGCTGACACCCGACGGTGATGGAGAGGAATCCGTGCTCACGTCAACCGGCGGCCAAACGGCACGGTTCACAATCCCACTTCTGAAAACTTACAGCGTCGCGATCATCCAGCTTACGTGAGCGATCTCTGGGCACTTCTAGACCGGGTTCATTCGCACGGCCCGTTCCAAAACGCGTGCAATCGACTTTGGGCTTAAACTTTCAACGCTTGTACGCTGCGGTCCTTTGCAGGGTCCAGCCAAATCCCATCCGGATCCGAGTTTTCAAAGCGCTTCATGCCCGCCTTCACAATCTCCTCATCGGGGACCTTGATCAAAGGCGTATAGCGCGGATGATGCGACTCTTTGTAGGGATCGTTTCTGGCAGCGTTATAGCAACAGATCATCGACCAACGCGGATGCTCTGAGTGGTTCTGGTCTGAGCGGTGCAGCAGATTGCAATGGAAGAACAAAACATCTCCCGGCTCCATCTCCACATAGACAAGATCCAATCTTTTTAAGATCTCTTGCACGCGCTCCCTATCTGCGCCGGCCTGGTCACCGGTCATCACATGCTCAATCCGTCCCAGACGATGCGATCCTCGAATTACTTGCAGACAGCCATTCTCTCGATTGGCCGGGTCCACGGCGATGTAGGCGCTCGTCAAATCCGGAAACAGAACGCCATTCTGATACCAGTAGCCGTAGTCCTGATGCCATGCCCATGCGCCGCCCACCTTGGCATCTT
>JAJZIF010000174.1 GCA_021810735.1 Acidobacteriota bacterium | reverse complement strand
TTTCGGCTTCCCATCTCGAATGATCTGCAAATGAATCGTGCGGCCCGCCGGCATGCTGCGCAGGATCTCCCGCAACTGCAAACCAGTCGCAACGGATTTCCCATCCACGCCCACAATCACGTCGTGCGGCCTCAATCCCACTTTTCCGGCAGGCGCATCGCGATCTACGCCCAGAATCTCGGCGCCCATGGCGCGCTTCAGCTGCAGCTTCGCTGCCGTCTGCGCATTCACCCCGCGAAGATATACACCTAAATATCCTGGAGTAAAAGGCTTGGCGGAAACAGGATGGGAAGAGCCCTTCTGCACCGCACATGCTGGAATGCCGCCCAGCAACAGGCATCCCAGGGCCGTTCCAAACACCAGCCTCGCCAGAATCTTCATAGTTTGCGCCATTCGCCCTTCGCTCTGAAAGACGAACCGGCAGACCGAAACGTTATCCGCGTCGCACCGTCTTTGGGTCACTGCACAGGAGGCTCCTGCTCGAGGAGCTGCTCTGACACATCTCGTATCTGCGGATTCTCGTCCTGTGCTGCAACCGTGTGCAGCACCTGGCGAACGCTCGAGTCAGCTTCGATCGGAGCCACAAGTTCTATCGCCTGCACTCGGACAATCGGATCTGCGTCGTGCAGCATCGCGTCCAGCACAGCATTGCGCACATGTACGTCGCTCGCAATATATGGCTGCAAACCCGCCAGCGCGTTCAAGCGGACCCCGGGATCATTGTCATAACGCAGCGCATCCATCAACGCGCGCCGGTCTGGCCCCTCGTTGCATCGGCCCGTGGCACATTCGCGCGCAATCAGATCCACTGAAATATCCCTCACCATCGGATTCTGAGGGGCGACAACGCCCAGCAGCAGCAACCTCCGGATGTAGGGATCGTTAATGGACCCTGAAATAGACTCCGGCACCAGGCGGTTAAACCGGATTTCCACCCGATTGGAATTCGGTGCATTCAGAATCTGACTCACATTGGCAATCTGCGCCGCCGCCGTATCAATCATGAGCGAATCGTTCGGCCCATCTGCTACCGGCTTCACGTTGGCGGCTTCGACGCTTCCGTTGGAAATAGCCACAGATGCTGGTCGAATCGGCAGCGCCTTCAATATCATCTCCGACTGCTGGACATGCAGCTTGTGCGCGCCCAATCGAAACCCGCCATACCCACCGGCGGCCAATCCAAATACCAGCAGAGCAGAGGCCATCACGGGAGCGCTGCTCAAGCGCACAAGGCCGAGCCTGAAGCGCCGCCCCAGGCGCACCAGCAGGCCCCCTTGCGGAACCGCATCCAGCGCCTCTTCCAGGCGCAACCGCGCCTGCGCAAGCAGATTCGCCGAAGGCTCTTCCTGCGGAGAAAGTGACATCGCCTTCCGCAATCCCTCAACGGCTTCATACTCCGCACGGCACGACTCGCACACCACAAGGTGCTGGGCCAGGAGGTGGCGATCCTCGTCCGGCAACTCCCCATAGACTGCCAGCGCAATGCTTTCCTGTGCCTGTTCACACGTCATACAGAGTTCCTAAATGCAGAATCTCCGGCCGGGCTCAGCGCACTCCCGCCAGGTTGGCGCGTAGTTTCTTTGTCGCCCGGAAGAGCGTGTTCTTTGCCGTCTCCTCCGTCGTGTTCAGCATTTCACCGATCGTTCTCAGCCGCAGCCCTTGGAAATGCTTCAGCTCAAACACCATTCGCTCCCGGGGTGTCAGCTTTTCCAGCGCATCCATAATGTGCCGCCCAAGCTGCTTGCGCTCGAGCTCCCGATCTGGATTGGCACCCGCACGGTCATCCGATACGTTCACCAGTAGATCCATCTCACCGCCTGCGGCGTCAATCATCACGGCCTGCTCCTCCCGCCGCGCTTTTCTGCGGCGCATCAGGTCCAGGCACAGATTCGTCACAATGCGGTAAATCCACGTATAGAACGAGCATTCGAACCGGAAATTCGCCAGCGACTTATAGGCCTTCAGAAAAGCCTCCTGGTGAATATCCTGGGCATCCTGTTCCGAGCCGGTCAGGTGCAAAGCCAGCCGCAGCACCGCCTGATCATGTTGACGCACCAGGGCGTCAAAGGCTGCGCGTGATCCAGCCTGCGCCTCCCGAATCAGCTCCGTTTCAGAGGTGATTTCTCCAGCCCGCACGGATTTCCGTGGCGAAGGACTTAAAACCGCTTCTCGCGAAACAATGCTCAACGCGTCTGACATCGGCCCTACGTCTCCTTGAACGATGGACGAATTGGGAGGCGAAATGTGAGCCGATTGCGGGCGTAGCGGGTGCCGGATTTCCGGCCCCCCGGGATGATCATTCATAGCGCAAACACTCGATGCACAAAGTGTACGCCTCACATGTGACTTTCCCGTCATTTTGAGCCGCCCTTGCCAATGTGCCCGACCCGAAAAGCACCAGCATCGGGGCATACTGACCGGCTTTCCACCACGAGCTCGGCTAGACTCAGTGCATGCCCTCTGCACCCGAACCCGGCTCCCCATCCTCCTCATGGATCACGGCTTACTGCGACGGCGGCTCGCGAGGCAATCCCGGTCCCGCCGGCTATGGCGTCCGTCTGGAAGACGCCCACGGCAACAAAATTGAGGAACTTTACGAATTTCTGGGAGTAAAAACCAATAATTTCGCGGAATACTCCGGCCTGCTTGCCGCCCTTGGGTTCGCGCTCGCCAAAGGCTATACCCACCTCCGCGTCGTCGCCGATTCCGAGCTCATGGTCAAGCAGATGCAGGGCAAGTACCGCGTTAACAGCCCTGATCTGCGCCCGCTCTACGAAGAAGCGAAGCGCCGCGCCGCCAGACTCGATGCCTTTCGCATCGAACACGTCCTGCGCGGAAAGAACAAGCATGCCGACCGACTGGCCAATCTCGCCATGGACAAAGGCACCCACCGAACCGTCGGTGACCTGCTGCCCGGAGGTCCCGCTTCCGGTCCCATTACCGCCCGCCAGCCTCCTGCACGCGTTTCCGGCTCGCTCTTCGCCGAGGAACCACCTTCCGAACCAGCCCCGCCGCTCAAGCCCGCACTCGGTTTCGTCAAGAACGGCGTCGTGCATTTTGTCGAGGGCGAACTACCTGACGGCACCTTCGTCACCATCACCCCGACGCGCAAATAGATGGCCCACAATAGCAAACGGGGCGCTCACGCCCCGTCCATGCCCTGACGCGAAATTACTCGCTGACCCTGTAACCTACTTCGCCAGCCGCGCCTTCACGATCTCGCTCACCAGTCGGCCATCCGCGCGCAGTCCCTTCTGCTGGATGCTCGCCTGGACCGCCTTCATCGCCATCCCCATATCCTTTGGGCCCAGATCATCGCCACTCATCGCAAGATCTGCGATGGTCTGCTCCACCAGATCGCGAATCTCATCTTCGCTGGCAGCCTTCGGCATATAGCTTTCGATCACCGTGATCTCGTAAGCCTCTTTTTCAGCCAGATCTGAGCGGTTTCCCTTGGTGAATTGCTCAATCGACTCGCGCCGCTGCTTGATCATCGTTGTCAGCACCTGCAGCGCTTCGGCGTCTGTCAGCGGCGCACGCTTATCGATTTCCTTGCTCTTCAGCGCTGCCTTCACCAGTCGCAGCACACTTGTGCGTTCGGCGTCATGCGCTTTCATCGCAGCTATGGTGTCGTGATCAATCTTCTTCGCCAGGCTCAATCTTGCCTCTCCGAAATCAGGCCAACTTTTAAGTATAGAGCCCCTGCGTCAAATTTACAGGTGCGTGAAAATATCCGCAGAGAGGATACTCCCATATGATTCGGAAGACCCGACTCTTCACTCCTGGCCCGACTCCGCTGCTTCCCGCAGCCCAGTTCGCAATGGCCGCTGCTGACATCCATCACCGCACTCCCGAGTTCCGTGCTCTCTACCAACGCGTTCTCGAGCAGCTCAAAACCTTCGTCGGCACACAGAACGACGTGCTGCTCATGGCCTGCTCCGGCACTGGCGCCATGGAAGCCTCCGTTTCGAATCTCACTTCGCCCGGCGACCGTGTGCTCGTCCTTTCCGCCGGCAAGTTTGGGGAACGCTGGGTGGCTCTTGCCAAGGCCTTCGGCTGCAATACCGACGTCATCACCAAGCCCTACGGCTCCACCTTCTCGCTCGACGAAGTCCGCTCCGCCCTCAAGCCCGATACTCGCGTCGTCTACATGCAGGCCACGGAAACCTCGACCGGTGTTCGTCACGATGTCGAGGGGGTCGCGAAGCTGCTGCGTTCTTCCGGCAGTGAAGCCCTGCTCGTCGTCGACGGCATCACGGGCCTTGGCACCACCCACTTCGATATAGATGGCTGGGGTGTCGACATCCTCATCGGCGGATCGCAAAAGGCCGTCATGATTCCTCCGGGTCTCGCCTACCTCTCCGTCAGCGAACGCGCCTGGGCGGCCATGGAGCACTCGAAGAATCCCCGCTACTACTTTGACCTGCGCCGCGAACGCAAAAGTGCCAAGGCGGGCGAATCGGCTTACACGCCGTCCGTCGCTCTCATTGCCGGCCTCGGTGCCGCTCTTGACTTCGTCGCCTCGCAGGCGGGTGGTGATCTCGCCGCCGGTCGCGACGCACTGGTGGACAATGCCGAAACCATCGCAGCGATGACACGCGCTGCCGCGCAGGCTCTGGGCCTCAAGCTCTTTGCCCCGGACTCGCCGGCCGCAGCCGTCACCGCCATCGTTGCTCCCGAAGGACTCGATTCCAGCGCAGTCGTCAAGGAGCTCAAAGGGCGTTTCGCCTCCGTCATTGCCAACGGCCAGGGTGACATGAAGGGCAAGCTCTTCCGCGTTGCTCACCTCGGCTACTTCGACTTCATGGATACCATCGCCCTCATCGGCGCTCTCGAACAGATTGCGCCCACGGTCCTCAAGACCCCCAACTTCCAGTTCGGTCAGGCACTCGCCGCGGCACAGCAGGTTTATGCGGATCACGTCGCGGCAGCAAAAAAGGCCGCAACTCCTGAACCGGTGCACGCTTAACAGGGCGCACCACGGGGCCTCACAGGTTGTTTGTTTTCTTGCCCCGAAATTAGACCGTTCGGTTCCGCTGCCAACATCAGCGCGTTGCGGGACCGGACGGGCCTCATCTCTCCCACGCTGGTACGTATACATTGCTCCGCCCTTTCCAACAGCCCGCTAGCCCTCGTTGCCTAGGAGATTCTTAGAGAAATGAAGATCGTTCTTGCCGAGAAAGTATCCCCCGCCACCGTTGCCGTTTTTGCCGCCGAACATGGATGGAAGATCGTTCCTCACGACCAGATCAAGGATCTGCCCGCCGAACTCGCCGATGCGGACGGCCTGGTCGTCCGCTCCGCCGTTCAGGTGGACGATTCGCTCATGGCCGCCGCGCCCAGGCTGCGCGTGATCGGCCGCGCCGGCGTCGGAGTCGACAATATCGACGCGGAAGCCGCCACCCGCCGTGGCATCGTCGTGATGAACACGCCCGGTGCCAACGCCGTCGCCGTGGCGGAACTCACCCTTTGCCTCATGGTCGCCCTCGCCCGCAAGCTGCCCCAGGCAAACAACTCCATGCATGCAGGCAAATGGGAAAAGAAGTCGCTCCAGGGCGTCGAGCTGCGCGGAAAGAAGCTGGGCGTGCTCGGCCTCGGCCGCATCGGCCTTGAGGTCGCCCGCCGCGCTCGCAGCTTCGGTATGGAGCTGATCGGCCACGATCCCTTTGTCTCGGCCTCGGTCGCCCGTGAGAATGCCATCCGCCTCGTCTCCACGGAAGAACTCTTCCGCGAGGCCGACTACCTGACCCTCCACGTGGGCCTCACGCCCCAGACGCAGGGCATCATCAACGAAACCACGCTCGCCACCATGAAGAAGGGTGTGCGCATCATCAACTGCGCCCGCGGCGAACTCATCCAGGAGCCCGCGCTGGCCGCCGCGCTCAAGTCCGGTCACGTCGCCGGTGCAGCACTCGACGTCTTCGCCAGCGAACCTCCCAAGGACTCGCCCTTCTTCGCCATGGACAACGTCATCCTGACACCCCATATCGCCGGCTCCACGGCGGAGGCCCAGGAGGCGGTCGGCATCCAGATCGCCATGCAGGTACGCGAATACCTCAAGCTTGGCGTAGTGCAAAACGCCGTCAATCTGGCTTCGATGACCCACGAGGAATACATCGAGATCGCGCCCTGGCTCACGCTGGGCGAGAAGCTGGGCGCGTTCGTCGCCCAGTTCCCGGCCGGCAGCATTGACAGCATCGAGATCGGGTACCACGGCCGCATTGCCGAAGGCAAAACCGAACTCATCCGCAACAGCGCCATCGCCGGCATTCTGGGCCAGTCCGAGCAGGTGAACCGCATCAACGCGGCCTCGGTGGCCGAGGAGCGCGGCATCCGCCTGCACGAGCGCAAGCAGGAGACGGCCACCGGCGGCGCGGGAACCGTGCTCAAGCTCGTGCTCCACACCGACAAGGGCGCGGTTTCGGCCACGGGAACGGTGCTGCATGGCAGCTCTGCCCGGCTGATCAATCTCGACGGCATCGACATTGAGGCGCCGCTCGATGGCCAGCTGATCACGCTTCGCAATCTCGACGTGCCGGGCGTCATCGGCCGCATTGGAACCATCCTCGGAGAGCACCAGATCAACATCGGCAACTTTGCGCTGGGCCGCTCCAGCCGCGACCATCACGGGACGGCGCTGGCCGTGGTTCAGGCCGACGGACAGGTCACCGACGCGGTGGTGCACGCGCTTCGCAGCGTCGAGGCCATCACCGACGTGCGGCTGGTCACGCTCTGATCCGGCTCCAGACCTGGGCTATTACCCGGGCTGTTACCCCCGACACCCGCTCCTGCCCAGGGAGCGGGTGTCCGTTTTTGCGGCAAAAATGCCCCAAACCCGCTAAAATCAAGGTGATCCTATCGATCTCCCTCGGGGTGAATGACAGTGCCTCTTTATGAATACCGCTGCAAGGCGTGCGGCCATGTATTTGAAAAAATTCAGAGTTTCAGTGCACCGGAAGAGAAGGAATGTCCGGTCTGCAAGGGTGAAGTCGAGCGTCTGCTCTCGGCGCCGGCCGTCCAGTTCAAGGGCGCAGGCTGGTACGTAACCGACTACGCGGGCAAAAGCGCTGCAGGCAAGAGTGCCGCGAACAGCAACGGCTCCTCTGCGCCGGCGGGCGACAGCAAGAGCGAGAGCAAGCCGGCAGCAGGGTCGGCAACCGGCTCGTCCTCAAGCTCTTCTTCGAGCTCTTCCGGAAGCACGAAATAGAGCTCCGACGAGCGCGGCAGGCGAGACCTCGGATGAGGCCGTCAAGCCTGTGGAAAACGCAATTCAGAAAACTGGGCTTAATGTCCCAGAACCTATAGAAACAAAAGGACTTACAGAGAGACTAGTCTCGTAAGTCCTTTGTTTTCAACGTTCCCGATTCGGGTTACTCCCCCGATTTCGTCCGGAATCGGGGGTTATCCCTGCCAGAGATTTTTCCTGTCCCTGATTCCAGCGTAGCAATTCCACCCCAAATTCCCGGCACATTTCCTGTGGATCAGAAGCCCTTCAGGTAGAGCGTGTAGACGACCACCGAGGCGAACAGGCAGTAGATGCCGAAGAGGTACCAGCGGCCATTCTCCAGCCAGCCGCTGAGCCA
>JAJZIF010000173.1 GCA_021810735.1 Acidobacteriota bacterium | reverse complement strand
AAGGCCGGAGAGAAGCAGAGCTGGTTTGCGTACGCTCATGATTAATCCACCTCCTCGCTGCGGACGTGTTCCGGCAGATGCGACTCGGTCAAGTGGTGAGGGCCTTCTTTTCGGAAGCGATGCATCAGCCACTCCACACTGGCAAAGGTGACCGGGACGAGGAATATGGCGATACAGGTCGCGGCAAGCATGCCGCCGACCACCACCGTGCCCAGAATGCGCCGCGCCTCCGCACCGGCTCCATGGGAGAACCACAGCGGGAGCACGCCGAGGATGAAGGCGAAGGCGGTCATGATGATCGGCCGGAAGCGCAGCCGGGCCGCACCCATGGCGGCATCGAAGATGCTTTCGCCGCGCATGAACTCGGCGCGGGCGAACTGGACGATGAGGATGGCGTTCTTGGCCGAGAGGCCGATGAGCATGACGAGCCCGATCTGAGCGAAGACGTCGTTCTCAAGCCCGCGGATGCGAAGCGCGAGGAATGCACCGAGGACGGCGACGGGAGTGCTGAGGAGCACGCTGAAGGGCAGGGTCCAGCTCTCATACTGGGCGGCGAGGATGAGGAATACGACCAGCAGGGACAGGCTGAAGATGGCTGCGGGTGAGATGCCTTTGGCGGCCTGCTCCTCCTGGTAGGACATGCCCTCGTAGCCATAGCCGATGCCGGGTGGCATGGTCTGGTGGAAGACCTGCTGGATGGCGTTCATGACTTGACCGGAACTATAGCCGGGAGCTCCGGTGATGTTGAGTTGGGCCGCAGGGTATTCGTTGAAGCGTAGGTCAAACTCAGGCCCGGTGATGCGTTTGACGTCGGTCACCGCGCTCAGTGGAACCTGGCCGCCGTTGGCGCTCCGGACGTAAAAGTCGCCAATATCGGAAATCTTCGTGCGGTAAGGACCCTCGGCTTCGACATAGGTTTGCCACTGGCGGCCGAAGCGGTTGAAGTAGTTGACGAGGTAGCCGCCCATGAAGGTCTGCATGGTCTCGTAAACGTCGCTGAGGCTGACCTGCTGCTGCAGCGCCTTGGCCCGGTCGACTTTGACGTAAAGCTGCGGAACAGAAGGCAGGTAAGACGGCAGGGCCACCTGGATCTCGGGGCGTTTTTGGAGTGCACCAAGGAATTTGTAGAGGTTCTGCGTAAGGAAGGCCGGGTTGTCGCTGCCGGAGCGATCTTCCAGCACCATGGTGACGCCACCGGAGGTGCCCACGCCGGGAATAGCCGGCGGCGCAAAGGAGAATGCAAGGCCGTCTTTGATGCCGGCAAGGGCGCGTGAGAGATTGCGCTGGATGACGGGGAATTGTTCGTCAGGCGCGGTTCGCTGGCTCCACGGCTTGAGGGTGACGAAGAAGAACGAGTTGTAGGTAGTCTGGGTGACGGTGAGGAGGTTGAAGCCGATGACCGAGGTGACTCCCTGGACACCAGGAATTTTGCGGACGGCCTGTTCGACCTCGCGTGCTGCAGCGCTGGTGCGCTGGAGGGATGAGCCCTGTGGCAACTGCAGCGCGATCATGGCGTAGCCCTGGTCTTCTGTAGGAAGGAAGGACCTTGGAATCTTGCCGCCGATGAGGACGGCCAGAGCCGCGACAAGGCCCAGAAAGAGCAGAGCGAAACCAGACTTGCGGACGAGGAAACCCGAGGCGGAGACGTAACCGTCCGTTGTTCTGCGGAAGAGCCGTTCAAAGCCGCGGAAGAAGACGCCAATGGGGCCGCGGACACGCTTTTTGGGTCTCAGCAGCAGAGCACAGAGTGCCGGGCTGAGGGTGAGCGCGTTAAAGGCTGAGAAGATAACGGAGATGGCGATGGTGACGGCGAACTGTTGATAGAGACGGCCGGTGATGCCGGGAATGAAGGCCGTTGGAATGAATACGGCGGCGAGGATGAGCGCGACCGCAATGACCGGGCTGGCGACCTGCTCCATGGCCCGGCGTGCCGCGTCGCGGGGAGACATGCCTTCTTCGATGTGGTGCTCGACTGCTTCAACGACGACGATGGCGTCGTCGACGACGAGACCGATGGCGAGTACCAGGCCGAAGAGAGACAGCGTGTTGATGGAGAAGCCAAGAGCCGGGAATATGACGAAGGTTCCGATGAGGGAGACTGGAATGGCGAGCAGCGGGATGAGCGTGGCGCGCCAGCCCTGCAGGAATACAAAGACCACGAGCACAACGAGACCGAGGGCTTCCAGCAGGGTGTAGAGAATTTCGTGCATGCCGGCGGTGACGGCTTCGGTGGTGTCGAGACTGACGTTGTAGGTCATGTCCGACGGGAAGTTTCTGGCCAGTTGGGCTATTTCAGTACGGACGCGGGCTGCGGTCTCCACGGCGTTGGTGCCGGGGAGCTGATAAATGGCGAGCACAGCAGCCGGCCTGCCGTTGTAGCGACCGATGAGGTTGTAGAACTGAGAGCCGAGCGTGATCTTTGCGACATCCTTGAGGCGAACGGTGGAACCGTCAGGGTTGGCGCGCAGAATGATGTTGCCGAACTGCTCGGGAGTGGTGAGTCGGCCCTGGGTGCGGACAGTATAGGTGAACTGCTGGCCCGGGGGCACGGGCTCGCTGCCGATCTGACCGGCCGGGTTGACGGCGTTTTGAATGCGAATTGCCGCGATGACCTGCGGGACCGTGATACCGAGCGTGGCAAGCTTGTCCGGGTTCACCCAGATGCGCATGGCGTATTCGCCGGCGCCGAAGACCTGAACATGAGAGACGCCCTTGACGCGTGAGATCTGGTCAACGAGGTTGATGTAGGCGTAGTTGGCGAGGAAGGTGCCGTTGTAACTGTCATGCGGGGAATCGAGCGCAATGAGCATCATGGGTGCGTGCAGGGACTTCTGCACGGTGACACCCGCGGTGTTTACCTCAGCCGGGAGCTGCGGTTGAGCCTGGTCGACGCGCAACTGAGCGAGAACCTGATCGATATTAGGATCGGTTTTGATGCCGAAGTCCACGGTGAGCATCATGGTGCCGTTGCTGGCACTGGTGGAGTACATGTAGCTCATGTTGTCGACGCCGTTCATCTGCTCTTCGATCGGCGTGGCCACGGACTGGGCCAGGGTGTTGGCGTCGGCGCCGGGATAGGTGGCGCGAATCTGGATCTCCGGAGGAATAATGTCCGGATATTGGGCCGTCGGAAGATTGAACAGGGTCACGGTGCCCATGATGACCATGAGAATGGAGATCACCATGGCCACAATAGGCCGTCGGATGAAGAAATTGGACATAGTCTAGTTGCCTTCCGAAGTCTGCGTCTGCCCAGTATCGGGCGGAGCGGAGGAAACCAGATGGGGCTGGACTGGCATGCCGTCGCGCAGCTTTCCGACTGCCTGAATGGCAATCTCATCCCCCGGCTTCAGACCGCTGTCGATGACCTGCATGTTTCCGAATTCGGGCCCAAGTTGTACGGGTTGGATATGAATCTTATTGTCCGGGCCAACCACGGCAACCTGATAGCTGCCCTGTAATTCATTCAGAGCTTGCTGCGGGACGACCATGGCATTCTGAAGGACTCGTGTTTCCGCCTTGACATTGCCGAACTGCCCGGGTCTTAGCAGGCGATCGGGGTTGGGAAAGCTGCCGGCTATGCGGATGGTGCCCGTCTGGGGATCGACGGCACGATCGACAAAGACGATACGGCCTTTATAGGGATAGACCTGGCCGTTGGCGAGCGTCAGCTGGAGGGGAACGGTGCTGCCGCTATTGAGAAGATCGCTCTTGCCTCCCGCTCGGGCGAGTTGCGAGAGCTCGAGGTATTCCTGCTCGCTGATGGCGAAGTATACCTTGATTGGATTGACCTGCGAGACGGTGGTGAGAATCGAGGTTGGGCTTACCAGGTTGCCGACCTGAATCTGGGCGAGGCCGGCGATGCCGTTGATAAGGGAACGGACTTTTGTGAAGCCGAGATTGAGTTGCGCGGTTTCAACAGTGGCCTTTGCGCTTTCGAGGGCGGCCTTGTCGGCGGCCACCTGCTGGATGTCGTTATCCAACTGGCTCTGTGCGATGGCGTGGGCCTGAGCAAGCGGGCGATCGCGATGCAGGTCGATTTCAGCGAGCTGCAGTTGCGCTTGCACTTGCGCCATGGCGCCGTTGGCCTTGTCTAGGACTGCCTGGAAGGGGCGCGGATCGATCTCAAAGAGGATCTGGCCTTGGTGGACGACGGAGCCTTCGCGGTAGTCCTGACGAATGAGGTAACCGGAGACCTGCGGAGAGATTTGGGCGTTGACATAACCCGCAAGCGTGCCGACCCAGGTGCCATAGATGGGGACATTCTGCTGTTTGACGGCGACTACGGTGAGCGGAATGGGGCCAAAGTGCGGCTGCTGCTGGGGTGCCCGCTTGTGGGAGCAACCTGCAATCAGTAGCGGGAGCAGAGAGGCACACAAGAAGCGCGTAGAGCGCGCAGGCATGAATCGACGCTTGGAATCAGGCATAAAGGTAGAGGCATCCTGCCGGGGTTAAGGATATTGGGTATAAATGAGTCAACCATGCCGGCACGTGGCATAGTTACATACATGTATGTACGAACAAGGACGTTCTTTTGATGCAGAAACCCCTGCCGCGACTCTTCTTTATGGTAGGCCAGCAGCGAAAAGTTGAGGAAAACTAAAGTGTACGCAGGAGACGGGCCGGGAGCGTGATGATGGCAGCGACTAGTTCGAGCACACCTCCAACCGCAATGCCGACGAGCCGGAAGGGCAGCAGGAAGAGCCAGACCAGAGGATAGAGGACTAGAGCCAGCAGCGCTAGCGGCCAGCAGAAGACGAAAAGCAGGCACCAAAGCAAAAACTTGATCATAGAGCAGACCCTCGGCAGCGTCTTGAGTCTTAACTACGCGAAAAACCGGGGATCGGTTCCGATGGAATCGCAACGGGGCGGGCATCCAATGCGCTGGAAAAGTGATTATTGCGACCTCGTCGGCCGCAATGAATCACTAATGCGAGCGCTAAACGTGCTCTTGGGAGGAATTAGTGCCTGGATTTGATGAGAAGCAGAAGTATGTACCGGCGGAGATGGGATTGGCCGAGGCAATCAGCCGGCGATGGAGTCCGCGTGCCTTTGCTGACAGGAGGATAGCGAAAGAGGATTTGCGGAGACTGTTTGAGGCCGCGCGGTGGGCGCCTTCCTCGTATAACGAGCAGCCATGGAGGTTCCTTGTTGGGATGAAGGGAGATCCGACCTACCAGGGTATTTTTGATTCGCTGACGGAATTTAACCAAGGGTGGGCGAAGTCTGCGTCTGTGCTTATTCTTACCGTAGCGCGGACTGAATTCAGCTCTAACGGCAAACCAAACCATCACGGGCTGCATGATCTGGGTCTTGCAACGGCGATGCTTATGGTACAGGCAACCCACCTGGGGCTGCATACGCACGGGATGGCTGGCTTTGATCACGCGAAGGCGAAGGCAACGTTTGGAATTCCGCCGGGGTATGAGATGGGTGCGGTGATAGCGGTGGGGTACTTTGGGAATCCTGAGGACCTGGCAGGTGGGATGAAGGAACGCGAGATGGCCCCGCGCCAGAGGCGACCGCTGGAGGAAATTGTGCTGGCTGACTGGGCGAAGCCGGCGGAACTTTGATTTCTTACTGGTGCGACAGGCCAGGGACCGTGTGTAGCCTGAGAGAGCCAGAAGCGAAATCAGCTGCGGCAGAAATGTCGCGAGTAGAGCGGCGAAGTCTGCTCACTGCGAGTTTGCGAATCGGGTGGCAGTTAGTTTAGCGGTACGCGACGGGACAGATTCGCGCAATTTTCATTTTCAGTGGATAAGGTAGCTGTAACGATGCGGCGAATTTTTGTCTTTTACAACCCGATCCTGGTGGCAGGCCGTGGACGCCGCGCGATGTTTGAGCGGATTGAGGAGATGCTGCGCAATGGACACGAGGCGGAAGGCCGCGAGGTGCAAGTGGCACCTACGTTTTCCGCGACATCGGCCGGAGCGCAGGCCTCCGAGGCAGTAGAAGCGGGCTATGACACCGTGCTGGTATGTGGCGGGGATGGCACGGTGTTCCAAGTGCTGCAGGGGATCGCGGGCAAGGGTGTGTCGCTGGGGGTGATTCCGCTAGGTACTGGGAACGTAATTGCACAGAACCTTGGATTGCCACGGAATCCGGTACGGGCGGCGCAGATGATGGTGCGCGGCCAGGCGCGCGAGGCGCGCCTCGGGCAACTGAAGGTGGCACCGGTAGGGCACCGGCAGATGAAAAGCTGGTATTTCCTGATTTCTGCGGGCATGGGCCTGCATGCGGCGCTGATGAACCTGTCACAGATGGGCAATGGCAAGCGAATTGGCGGGCGGGCGGCCTATTTTGCCGCAGGGGCGAGGTTGCTGCTGAAGGAGCCAATTGAGGAATTTCTGCTGGAGATGACGCGGGCGAGCGGGGGCACCGTTACCGTGGAGGCATCGGAAGCGATTGCGGTGCGTCTACCGGCGATCAACGTGTGGCGACCCGGCGGGGATTGGTTTGGGAATTCACTGCGCCTGGCGTGGATTCCTCGCTGTGAACGGATGGATTTTTTCCGCAGCGTGCTGGCAGCGCTGACCAATCGCGTATCCGGTCCGGGCGAGGGCGAACCGGGAGGGCAGATGCGGCCGTACTACGACGACATTGTACGGATGGTCTGCAAACCGATACCAAATTCGAAAAAGCGGTCACGGTTGCTGGTCGAGGCGGATGGTGAGGTGCTGGGGACCAGGCATCTGGAGGTGACGGTGGCCAAGGAGCGGATCTCGCTGGTGTTTCCGGCGAAATAAGGCATTTCGGAACGAGAGTTGCGGGCCGATGCATGCAGCACTGCCGCAGATGTTGTTCTCGTGCGACAATACTGAGTTCTTCGCTCACAAGTCGATGCCAATTCTTCGTTCCGCTTTCATCGCTCTCTCTCGCAACGCTGCCCTTCGCTCGTTTTCTGAACGGTCTTCGATAGGCCGCCGCATGTCGTCACGTTTTGTGGCGGGCATGCAGGTGGAAGACGTGCTGCGCGTAGCGGAAACCATCAACCAGCAAGGCATGGCTGTAACGCTCGACAGCCTTGGCGAAAACGTGAGCACGGCGGATGAGGCCCGGCGGGCGGCGGATATTTATCACCGTCTGCTGGATGAGATTCGCGCACGCGGGCTGAATGCGAATGTAAGCGTGAAACTGACGCAAATGGGGCTGGAGCTGAGCGAGCCGTTGGCGCATGAGATTGCGGCGGGGCTGGTGCAGCATGCGGTCGAGGCGGGCACGTTTGTGCGGATCGACATGGAAGGCTCGGAGCTCACCCAGGTGACGGTGGACATGGTGAGGGAGATTCACGCGCGGCCAGGGCATGCCGAGCACGTGGGTGTGGTGATCCAGGCGTATCTTTTCCGCAGCGCGGAGGATATTGCCCGACTTGTGAAGGACGGCGTGCGCATCCGGCTGTGCAAGGGTGCGTATAAGGAATCGGCGTCGATTGCGTTTGCCGAGAAGCGCGACGTGGATGCGAACTACCTGAAGCTGATGCAGATATTGCTGACGAGCGGGCTGTACCACGGGATTGCGACGCACGACGAGGCGATGATCGTGGCGACGAAGAGATTTGTAGCCGAGCGCGGGATTGACCGCAACAGCTTTGAGTTCCAGATGCTGTACGGGA
>JAJZIF010000172.1 GCA_021810735.1 Acidobacteriota bacterium | reverse complement strand
GCTCGATGATGGTGGTTTGACGGGACCACTTGCTGATTTGGGATGAGGGCGGAGAGCTTAGATTGAAGTTGGGAATCTGGCCTTTGTTCTGGAGCGCAAGCATCCGGTTGGACTGGGAGAGGTAGTTGTTTGGCAGAACGACATAGATACGATAGTTGGGATGATTTCGGTTGCTGGGTCGCCGGATGAGGATTTTCGTTCCGTTGAGGGACTGCAGGGACTGGAGATATTCGAGGCGAAGGTAAGCGGCGAGTGAGGTGGCGTAGCGGCCGACGGAGGCGAGGAGATTTCCGTTGGGCATGGCGAGTTCGACGGAGCCGTCCGGCTGCAAATGAGGAACTAGCAGTGCGGCGGGTTGCGGGGGCGGCATGGAGGCTACCGGATAGTGGCGTACCAGGTACGCAAGGACGCCGAGCGACGCCAACAGCGTCAGCCAGAGCAGCAGAACGGAAATGGTTCTCGACTTCGACATCCTCTTCCATCCTGCCTGATCGTCAAGTTGCATGCCCACGTGCGCCGATCGACGCGGCTGTGGCGTGCGGTTGCGCCGGCAAGGCTGAAGCCCGCAGGCGGGAGCCGCTGCCGCTGGATGCGACACCGAGTCCCGCTGCGGGAATTTTCTGGCGATTACCGCTTCAACGCAGCAGCCTCTGACGCACTGGCCCGGTTGAGGCGCTCGATGGAAGCGGGGTCAAGCTGGAGCCTGGTCGCTTCGACGAGGGTCTGGAGCTGGCGCTCACTGGTGGCGCTGGCGATGGGTGCTGTGATCCCGGGCTGTGCGATGAGCCAGGCGAGGGCGACACATGCCGGAGTGGAGTTGTGCTGTTTGGCGACGGCGTCGAGCGCGTCGATGACGGAGAGTCCACGCTCATTGATGTATTTGCCGACCATGCCGCCGCGGGTCTTGCCTTCGGCGTCAGAAGCGGTGCGGTACTTGCCGGTGAGGAAGCCGGCAGCGAGCGCAAAGTAGGGAATGACGCCGATGTTGTACTTTTCGACGACCGGAAGCAGAGTGGTTTCGAATTCCTGGCGGAAGACGAGGTTGTAGTGCGGCTGCAGGGAGACGTAGCCGGGAAGCTTGTGTTTGCGGCTGGTTTCGATGGCTTCGGCGAGACGCTTGCCTGAGTAGTTGGAGGCGCCGATATAGCGTACTTTGCCGGATTGAATCAGTTTGGCGTAAGCCTCGAAGGTTTCTTCGAGGGGCGTGGATTCGTCGTCCTTGTGGGACTGGTAGAGGTCAATGTAGTCGGTCTGGAGACGACGGAGGGAATCTTCGACGGCCTGCTGGATGTAAGCGGCTTTGAGGCCCTGGCTGCCGTCGCCCATGTCCATGCCGACTTTTGTGGCGAGGATGATCTGCGAGCGCTTGCCGGAGTGTGCGAACCACTTGCCGATGATGGTTTCCGATTCGCCGCCTTTGTGGCCGGGAGCCCAGCGGGAGTAGACGTCGGCAGTGTCAATGAAGTTGAGGCCGGCATCGAGGGCTTGATCAAGCTGGCGGAAGCTGTCCGACTCTGAGAGTGTCCAGCCATAGACGTTGCCGCCGAGGCAGAGCACAGGGACGTGCAGTCCCGAAGGACCGAGTTGGCGTTTCTGCATGATTTCTCCTTTGTTGTATCTGATGACCGGGTGCCGCAATGCGATCCGGTTGCCTGAGGTCAAGCGTTTGTGCTGGAATGGCAGCCATGAAAAGACGAGCCTTCCTGCAGTCCTCGCTATTGGCCTCCGGATCTTTGCTGCTCTGCCGGGGCGGCCTTGCACAGATGATGTCCGATTCCGCCGTTCCTGTGAACCTCGCGATTGACACCTCTCAACTGGGTCATACGATTCAGTCGAATTTTACCGGACTGAGTTACGAGCAGGCACAGATGGGGAATCCGGATTTCTTTGCCGGAACGAATACGCAGCTTGCGGGTCTGATGCAGACGCTGGGAAGGCATGGCGTGCTGCGGATCGGCGGCAACACGAGCGAGTATACGTTCTGGAATCGGAATGCGAAGCCGACGAAGGCAGACATGCACCTGGCCGCGGGTCCGGACAAGGGGCACCATGCGCCGCCGAACGTGACGATCACGCCGGACGCGGTGCGGAATCTGCGGGATTTTCTGGATCGGACCGGATGGACGGTAATTTACGGCCTGAACCTGGGCAAGGGCACGCCGGAAAACGCAGCGGACGAAGCCGCATTCGTAATGGAGACCATTGGGCAGGAAAAGCTGGTGGCTTTCCAGGTGGGGAACGAGCCGGATCTGTTCAACCGCAATGGTCTACGGCCCTCGACGTGGACGGTGGACGATTATTTGCAGGATTGGGGGCGGTTTTTCAAGGCAGTGCGCGCGCGTGTACCGAATGCGCCGTTTGCGGGGCCGGACACGGCCGGTATTGTGAGCTGGCTGATGCCGTTTGCGGAGAAGTTCAAGGACGACGTGAAATTTATTTCATCGCACTATTATGCGGAGGGTCCGCCGACGAATCCGGCGATGACGATTGAGCGGCTTTTGAAGCCGAATCCGCGGCTGGAGGGTGAGATTGCGGCGGTGAAGCAGGCGCAGCAGGCAACAGGACTGCCATTCCGGCTGACGGAGACGAATTCGTGCTACCAGGGCGGCAAGCCGGGTGTGAGCGACACGTTTGCGGCAGCGCTGTGGGCAGGTGATCTGATGTACCAGGAAGCGTCGGTGGGGAGCATCGGGATCAACTTCCACGGCGGCGGCTATGGATGGTACACGCCGATTGCGGGGGCGCCGGAGGCGGGTTTCCTGGCGCGACCGGAATACTACGGCATGCTGCTGTTTGCGCAGGCGGGTCCGGGCAGGATGGTGAGCGCGAAGCTGAGTGGAACGGAGGATGCTCCGCTGCTGACGGCGTATGCGCTGCGTGGCGAAGACGGGCAGTTGCGGGTGGCGCTGTTCAACAAGAACCTGGATAAGGATGTGATGGTGAGCATCTCCGGCAGCAATGGACTTGGGGCTACGGTGATGCGGCTGGAGGCTCCGCGGGTGGATGATACGACGGATGTAACGTTTGGCGGCAGCGTGGTGGGCGTTGATGGCCGGTGGCTCCCGCTGGTGGAAGAACGCGTGCCGAGCAAGAACGGCCTGTTTCTGCTTCGTATGAAAAGGGCTTCCGGTGCGCTGGTGATCTTCAGCTAAGTTGCGCTGAGAAAACAGGACAACGAGGCGTCCGCTCGGAGCGGGCGCTTTCGTTGTTTATGCGCCGCCATGACAGGCGAGGATGAGGAGCGCGTTGAGGCCAGAATGAAGATGGCGGTGGTTCAGGCGGTATAGCGGAGCCAGCTCTGTCACGATTCCATGTTGAGGATTTTCCTGTCGATCGGGGCGATCCACTTGCGAGCCTCAGGGCTCAATGCGCGGCGGTCCACACTGCCCAGATCACCACGATCATCATGAAGATGACGTAGACGCGGAGTCCCCATAGAAGGAGCAATTCTTTTCCGCGCAGGCGTCGCCGCGAGATAGGTTTGTTCTTCTCCAGAACCAGTTGGCTTCGTTCCAGAGAGGAGAGAACCCATTCGGTTTCGGCATGTTCGTCCATGTGCTTCTCCTTGGATTCGCGCTTCAATGAAGGACTCCTTCTCTTCTATAGCCTGGCGATCCCGGCAAACGCGTTTGGCATGATGACACTGATTCCGTAGAGAATGCCGGCAGCCGCCAGCAAGATGACAATGAGAGTGGTGAGAACATTCGCCAGAGTGGAGCCTGGCGTGTCGCCCATGATTTCCTTGTCATTCACCAGCAGGTAGAGAAAGACAAGAGCCGGAGGCATGGCGAGAACCGCGATGACATTGACGACGAGCACGACGAAGACCAGAGGCAATCCCGGCGTGAGCACGATGCCGGCGGCAATGGCCGCACACAAAAAGAGCACCGAATAAAAGGTCTTCCCTTCGCGAAAGGGCAAATTGAGGCTGTGCGGGCGACGAGCGACTTCACCGAAGGCATATGCCGAAGAGGTAGAGATGGTAATTGCCGCAACAACACCAGCTTCCACCATGCCCAGTGCGAAGAGTGAGGCGCCGAAGCGGCCAACGACCGGTACTAATGCCTGGGCGAACTGGGCTGCCTGAAAATTGCCCGCGCTCATCTGGCGGGCAAAGAGCGGAGCCGTTGCCAGAATCACCCCTACCGCTGCCAAGGCTGCGAGCAGGGCGCCAATGAACGTGTCGATTCGTCCATAGCGGATATCCTTTTCCGTCAGGCCCTTGTCGACCGTGGCGCTCTGCTGAAAGAAGAGCATCCAGGGTGTCACGGTTGCGCCGATGTCGGAGAGGACGATGAGGACGGTTTCCTTGTCCAGATGGGGCATGGGCTTCCAGGTCACGAATGCATGCGCAATCGCACCCCAGTGGGGGTGAGTCATGAGAGCCACAGGGATGAAGATGAGATTGAAGATGGCGGCCAGCAGCGTAACGCGCTCCCATGTCCAGTAGCGATGACTCAACAGAGCCGCGTATACGACGACGAGCGACAGGAGGATGCCTGCCCATGGTGGAATGCCAAAGAAGCTCAGCCCGGCGCGGATGGCAATGAACTCGGTGATCAGGGTGAGGAAATTGCCGATTCCGAGGTCGATCATGGAGAACCAGCCCCAGAACGGTCCGAAACGTTCGAAGATCAACTCGGCGTGGCCGCGATGCGTGGCGGCCCCGAGGCGGACCGTCATCTCCTGTACGACCAACGCCATGGCAAAGGTGAGAATAACGAAGGGAAGGAAGAACCCGATGCCATATTTAGCGCCGGTAGCCGCATAGGAGAGCATGCTGGGGCCGTCGTTTTCCCCGAGCATGACAAGAATGCCGGGGCCTATCAGAAGCCAGAGGAGCCAGGCCCGCGAAAGGATGCCGCGGCTTTTGCGCGCCAATGAGACTCGCGCGCGATCGTAGGCCCGGTCAACATCTTCATGGGTAATAAGAACTTCGTCCTGGCCCGCGTTGACCGTCATGCTTTCCCTCGTTGGTTGAATGGCGTCCTGCTGCTCGAACGTCCCACCTGAATTCCCGGTGTGCGGATCGCAGTCCGAGGCATGAGCCGGCGGAGAAAATCCTTAGCAATAGTATGCCACGGATGTTAATGCCGGTTAACGTTGTGGTTTTGGCTGGATTATTCTTCGAGGGAGATTGGTTTGACCCAGACTTTTTCTGCAGCGGGGCGACCGAGGGTGACCTGTCCCTGGGCGGTTTCGATGACGATGGTCTGGTCATAGTTGTGAGAGACGACATGAAGGGTGGACTGGGGATCGATGCCGGCGCCGTGGAGGAAGAGCAAGAGCTTTGGGTCACGCTCGTAGAGGCTGGTGACGGTGTAGTCGGTGTCGTCTTCGGCCTCGAAGAGCGGCACGAGGCCCTGCTTGCGGCGGCGGGCGGGGCTTATCGGCAGGACTGAGTTGCCGTGCGGGCAGGTGCCGTGCTCGCCCAGTTTTTCGATGAGCTTGGCTTCGAATTCGGGCGAGACGGCGTGCTCGAGGCGTTCGGCCTCGTCGTGGACCTGGTACCACTCCATACCGAAGAGCTCAGAGAGCATGCGTTCGATGAGGTGATGGCGGAGGGCGGTCTTGTAGGCGGTTTTTTTGCCTTTGGGCGTGAGGCGGACGATGCCGTCGGCTTTGACTTCAACGTAGCCGTCGCGCTTGAGGCGCTTGATGGCCATGGTGACGGCGGGCGGCGAGACGGAGAGCCAGTGGGCGAGGGTGACGGGCTGGACGGCCTGACCTTCGGATTCGGCTTCGAGGATGGCCTTGAGGTAGTCCTCTTTGGAGACGGTGATGGTGGGCTTCATCTGGAGTTCATGGTAAGCCGATCGATACGTGAAGACCAACAGCAAGGCTCGCGAAGCACGGCCACAGGAGTGTGGTGGAGGGCCTGACGGGCACTTAGAATAGGGTGCATTCCAGCCGTAATGGAGCGAGCCGTGAATTCAAGCGGAGTGCAACAGGAAATGGGCGATATGCCGGGTGCGAGTTCGATGCGCCGCCGTTGGATGGTGGGCTGGAGCAGCCTGATGTTTGCGATTTTGCAGAGCGCGTGTACGGCATTCATGGCGATGAGCGGGCTGCGGCTGGTGATTGGCATCAGTTCGACGGCAATTGCTGCGGGAATGCTGCCGCTGGCGAAGTTACACACAGATGTGCTGCGGATCCCGATGGTTCTTCTGGCGGTGATTGGGGCGGTTGCGAATCTGTATGTGATCTGGGAGATGCGCAGGCTGCGGGCGCGTCCGGCGGCGCAGTGGCGGGTTACTCCGATGAGCGAAAAGCAGAGGCACAGCGAGCGGGTGCAGATTATGCTGGCTGTGTTGACGCTGGTGCTGGTGGTGCTGGAGGAGTCCTTCCATATTTACCTGCACCACGTGATGTAGGCATCAGGAGCTAGGAGGCGGCTCGGATGCACGGGATTCCAGCGCGCGGATTTCCTCGTCGAGACGGGCGTGGAGGCGCTCGGAGAATCCGGCCGGCAGCTCGAAGACGCGATCGTCCGCAGTGAGGACAAGGATATTGCGGGTGGAGTCGAGTACGGCAGAGCAAATACTGCAGTGTTCGAGGTGTTTCTGCACCAGGTCGCGTGTTTCTGGAGGCAGCGAATTGTCGAGATAGCCAGAGATGGCGTCCCAGACGTGTTTGCAATCGATTACCACGGAAGCCACCTCCTCTTAGGATTCAGATGCTGGAGCTGGGGTGCAAGCTCTTTTTGCAGCATGATTCGCGCGCGATGCAACCGGACCTTTGCCGCTGACAGGGAAATGCCAAGTATTGCGGCACATTCGTTGACGCTGAGTTCTTCCAGCTCGCGCAGGAGGAAGATCTCGCGGTAGAGATCGGGGAGGTTATCGATGGAGGCGCGCAGGATGGAGCGGACCTCGGCGCGTTCGAGCGCTTCTGAGGGAATCTCGCGCCAGTCGCGAAGCAGGGCAGGACGTACGCCGGGCTGGTCATCGCCGGGGTCTTCAATAGATTCGGAGGGAAACTGGTTTCTGCGGCGCAGAATGGAGCGAGCCTCATTGAGCGCGATGCTGACCAGCCATGTGCCGAAGCGTGATTCCGCGCGGAAGGTGGAGAGGTTGCGATAAGCCTTGAGGAAGGCTTCCTGCGTGGCCTCTTCGGCGTCGGCCTCATTTTTGAGCATGGCCAGTGCCATGGCGTAGACGCTGCGCTCGTAAGGGCGGATGAGGTCGTGAAACTGCTCGCGCCGCCCGGCGAGAATAGCAGCGATGCGTTGTGATTCGTCCGGGATGGGTGTGGGTACGGTCACGAATTGGCGAGTCTATCTCTGAAGAAGCGGGCAATCAAGGCATCGAGAGAAAACAGTCCTGCGCCGAAGATGAGCGCCATGAGGGAGGCGAAGAGGAAGGTGTAGGGATCGGCGTTGTAAAAGCGCCCGGGATGGGAGATGACGGAGACGAAGGCCCGGTGATCGGCGGTCAAGTAGGCGACGAGCATGTCAAAGGCGAGGAGGAAGCCGATGAGGCGCGTGCCAAGGCCGGCGATGAGAAGGATGCCGCCGAAGAACTCCAGTCCGGCGACGAAAGGAGCGGTGAGGCCGGGAAGGGGAATGCCGAGAGAGTGGAAGAATCCGGTGACGCGGTGGAGATGCTGGAGCT
>JAJZIF010000171.1 GCA_021810735.1 Acidobacteriota bacterium | reverse complement strand
ACGGGAATGGTGTAATCAAGCCTCCCTTCGCTGACTTCAGCGATGACCTCGCTTGGCACTTCGCCGAGGGTGACGACGTCGTTGCGCCAGTTATGGACGCGGAACAGACTGCGGGGGATGGAGCCGAACATGGTCTGAATTTCGTAGTCGGTCATCGGGTTGTGCGTGCCGAGCGCGGGCAGAACATCGGCGAGGGCTGCACCATAGTAGTCCCAGGCATACTGGGTGAGGACGCCGCTCATGGAGTGCATGCGCGTGAAGTCGGGAGGCACGGCGAGAACTTTCTTGCGGGAACCGAGTTTGTCGAGTGCGGCAAATAGGCTCGCCTTGACCTCGGCGGGAGAGAACTCGGTGGTCGGCGATCCGGCGGCGAAAAATAGGCTCATACGACCTTTATCGTATTCCCTTCACGGGAGCAGTGAAAGTGGCGCGTTTCCCTCACGCGCGGCTGATGCCGTAGCCTTAGTTTTGAGGGGACCCTATGCCGTCCAATGAATCCACCGCCCCACGCCAGCACGCATCCACGGGACATGCTCTGCCGCAATTGCCCGAACCGACCTATGCCGAACGCGTCCGCACGCTACTCTCTCTCTCCACTGTCGCCACGCTCTCAACACTCTCCAGGAAGCATGTGGGGTTTCCCTTTGGGTCGTTGATGCCCTATGCTCTCGACGCTGCGGGCCGGCCGATCTTTCTGATCAGTAACATGGCGATGCATACCCAGAATTTAAAGGCCGACGCGCGCGCCAGCCTTTTCATCGGGCAAGCAGGCGCGGGCGGCGATCCGCTCGGCGCGGCCCGAGCCACGCTGATGGGTTATGCCGAATCTGTGCCACCGGAAGATCTAGCCGCGGTCCGAGAAACCTATCTTGCCCGGCACGAAACCAGCCGCTACTGGGTGGACTTCGCCGACTTTGGTTTCTTCCGGCTCCAGCCAATCGATATCTATTATGTGGGCGGCTTTGGCGTCATGGGATGGGTCGATCCGGGGGAATATGAACACGCAGCACCCGATCCGCTGGCCGACGCCGCGGCGGGCATTCTCGCCCATATGAATACCGACCATGTCGACTCTATGATTTTACTGGCGCGAACCCACGCGCAACTCGAAGCGACGGAGGCGACTATGACCTCCGTCGACCGCCTGGGATTCTCCCTGCGACTGAAAACAGCCGAGGGAATGAAAGGCGCTCGCATTAATTTTCTCCGCGAAGTGGCTACACCGCAGGAAACGCGGAAGGCACTTGTCGAGATGGTCCGGCAGGCTGAAGCAGCCGTCTAGTCCGACTGCCGTTTCGGCTCAGAAATCGCTCTATTTCTGACACTGGAGTTGTCCTCGATTCTTCCTGTGGTCACGCCACAGAATCTATGCCATACTTATGTGGCATCGGCACAGGAGACGAGAATGGCGGATGTGAAGCTCGATCTGCTGCAAGGCACCTTGGACTTGATGGTTCTGCAGACGCTGGCCTCCATGGGTCCCCTGCATGGTTACGGCATCGCTCGCCGTATTGAGCAGGTGAGCGGCGACGAGATTCTTCTGAATCAGGGCACGATTTACGCTTCCCTCGTTCGTCTGCAACAGCGGGGATGGATCTCCGCGCAATGGGGCATCTCCGAGAACAACCGCAAGGCGAAGTACTACGCCATCACGAGGAGCGGTCGCGGCCAGTTGGCCAAGGACTCGGCCTACTGGCGTCGCCTGTCCAGCGTCATGGGGCGCGTGCTGGCCATGCAGTCGGAAGGAGACCTGTAATGGGCGCGCTGCGGGAATCATGGAATCGTCTGCAGTCGTTCTTTCAGAAGCAGCAACGGGATGCGGAGCTGGATGCTGAAATCGCTGCGCATGTCGAACTGGCCTTCGAAGAGAATATGCGGCTGGGCATGCCGGAGGCGGAAGCCCGACGGCAGGCACTCATACGTTTTGGCGGTGTGCAGCAGGCCAAAGAGCGGCAGCGTGCGGCGCGTGGACTTCCGTGGCTCGACATTCTGCTGCAGGACATACGCTACACATTGCGGACGCTGGGCCGGGATCGCGGATTCACCATCGTCGCAGTGCTGATTCTGGGGCTGGGGATTGGCGCCAACGTCGCCGTCTTCAGCGTGGTCAATACAATTTTGCTGCGACCGTTGCCGTTTTCTCAGCCGCAAAGACTCATTCGGATTGCGACGAAAAACACCACGGGCGGCGAGTCCAGCATGACTTATTCTACGGATGCCACCAGGAATTTCAGCAGCGCAACAAGTCATTTCAAAGCGTGACCGGCTACTTCGCTTTCACCTCCAGCGATAACTACAAGCTGACCGTGGGGCAAGGCCAGCCAGTGCCTGTCACCGGAATCCTGGTGATGGGGAATTTTTTCAGACGTTGGGGGTCGAACCGTTCCTCGGGCGTTTGTTTACAGCGGACGAGTGCTTGCCGAACAGCCGTCCCGCTGTTCTGCTCAGCTATGCCTTCTGGAAGCGGCAGTTTGGCGGCAATCGCGGGATCATTGGGCAGGCCATCGATCTGAACGGCACACCTGTGACTGTCGTAGGCGTTCTGCCGGACACTTTTGACTTCGGCTCAGTCTTTTCTCCGGGGGCGAAGGTTGACATCTTTACTCCGTTCATCATGTACAACTTTCAGGATGATGGAAATGTCCTGGCACTGATGGGCCGCCTCAGACCGGGAGTTACTCTGGCTCAGGCCCAGGCCGAAGCCGATCTGCTTTTTCCAAAGCTTGACTTTAATCAAAGACATCCAAATTGGTACGTGGACTACACCGGCAGACTTCTTGGATTGAAACAGTATGTAAGCGGTAAGCTGCGGCGACCGTTGATTGTGTTGTGGTCCGCGGTGGGCATGATCCTGCTGATTGTCTGCGTGAACCTGTCGAACCTACTGCTGGCGCGGACGGCCGCGCGCAGCAAGGAATTTGCCATGCGCAGTGCGCTCGGTGCGGGCCGAGGCCGACTAATTCGCCAGTTGCTGACCGAGAGCCTCATCCTTTCTGGCGCGGGGGCATTGCTCGGCCTGGGAATTGCGTTTGCGGTCCTCGAGTTTCTCGCCCACCAGGGATCGATTGCACTTCCACTGCTGAGCAGCGTTCGCATTGACGGCGCCGCGCTGGTCTGGACGCTGGCAATTGCAGTCCTCACGGGCGCTGCCTTCGGCCTCGCTCCGGGACTCAAAATGTCTGCCGGCAATCTGCAGGAGACGCTGAAAAACGCGGGCAGCGGAGCGAGCGAAGGCAGGAAGCATGAGGAACTGCGTTCCGCGCTGGTTATTTCTGAGATTGCGCTGGCCTGCGTGCTGCTGGTAGGTGCCGGACTGCTGCTTCGCAGCTTCCTGCGCATTCTCGACGTCAATCTCGGCTTTGAACCCAGTCGAGCTGCGGCTATCAGCGTGGATTACAACGATGGCGGCGATGCCGCCAAGAGGGGGGCCATCTGGCAGGAGATCATCCGCCGGGTGGAAGCCATTCCCGGTATCGAAACCGCCGGCATCTCCGACAGTCTGCCGCTAAGCCGGAATCGAAGCTGGGGCATTCGAGCCAAAGGGCGCACATATCGCAAAGGAGAGCTTCCGGGCACATTCGTGTTTATGATTTCTCCAGGCTACCTTCGCGCAATTGGCATGCACCTGCTCGAAGGCCGCGACATTAGCTGGTCCGACAGCCCGACCAGCCAGAAGGTGGTCATCATCAACGAAACCGTTGCTCGCGCGCTGTGGCCAGGCCAGGACCCTATCGGCCGTATTGCGATACTTAACGCCACACAGGCGCGGGTTATCGGAGTGATTGCCGATGTTCGAGAGAGTAGTGTCGAGGGCGATCCAGGCTGGCAGATGTATTTGCCCGCGACTCAGTGGGGGCCGGATGGAGCGCAACTGGTAGTTCGCACTAAACTTCCGCCCGATGTGCTTTCCTCCAGCGTGATGGCCACATTGCGCCAGATCAACCCGGGCCAACCGGCGACGGAGTTCCGCCCCATCCAGGGGCTGGTGGATCATGCGGTTTCGCCGCAGCGTTTCTTTGTCATGCTGGTCGATATTTTTGCGGCGCTGGGACTGTTTCTGGCATCGCTCGGCATTTACGGAGTCATCTCGTATTCGGTCACGCAGCGGACGCAGGAGATTGGCATCCGCATGGCGCTGGGCGCCTCGCGGTCG
This sequence comes from Acidobacteriota bacterium, assembly GCA_021810735.1. The sequence goes on along the minus strand of JAJZIF010000171.1, from coordinate 3,482 downwards.
AGGGTACAGCTTGGCGTCATCTGGAAGACGCTGCGACTCGCCCTGGTGGGGATGATCGTGGGGCTGGTGGCATCCTTGATTGTGGCGCGCCTGATCGCCACGCTGTTATTTGGAACCGCTCCCACCGACCCTGCGGCGTTTGCCGGGACGATTTTGATTCTCAGTGCCGTTGCGTTCCTCGCGGGCTACCTACCCGCGCGTCGAGCGTCCCGAATCAACCCGATGATTGCTCTCCGCAACAACTGAGCCAAAGGACTCCGGCTGCCCTCGCCCCTGCACCTGCCTGCCGGCCGATATCGAGGATGCCACGCCGCTTCCGTCTCGCCTTCCGTCCTAAGCCCACCCTTTCAGGGATTTATGGAGCGGTCAAAGCAAAATCAACGGACGATCGCCCATATTGGTATAAAATAAAACCCTCCAGTACCAGTTGCAGAGCGGATTCGCGTGTCTCGCTCGCGAGATGCCACCTGACTATCCGCACCGTATACAGATTTCCAGATCGTGAAAGTTAAGCAGAGGAATCAATGTCTAATTTCCATGCAGTTTCCGGCTTACCGTCCGCACAGGGCCTGTACCACCCATGCCACGAGCATGACGCGTGCGGAATTGGATTTGTCGCCAGCATTCGCGGAGAGAAGAGCCACGAAATTATCCTGAAAGGGATCGAGGTTCTGATCAATCTGACGCATCGCGGAGCCTGCGGCTGCGACCCGGAAACTGGCGATGGCGCTGGCATTCTGATCCAGATTCCTCATCGCTTCTTCGCGCGCGAGTGCAAACAATTAGGCTTTGAGCTGCCGGAGTCGGGCGCCTATGCGGCGGGCATGGTCTTCCTGCCGGTGGAGAAGCTGAACCGCCTGCAGTGCGAGGGAATCTTCGAAGAAATCGTGCGGGATGAAGGGCTGACCGTTTTGGGCTGGCGGGACATCCCCTGCGACGGCAATGCCATCGGCCGAGTGGCGCGCGCAAGCCAACCCTACATTCAACAGATTTTTATCGGGAAACCCGCCGAACTCGATGAAGATGCCTTCGAGCGCAAGCTGTATGTGGTTCGCAAGCGGATCGAACGGACGATTGCCGCCTCCGATATAGAGGATAAGGACTTTTTTTACATTCCATCTCTTTCCGCTCGCACCATTATTTACAAAGGTCTGCTGCTGGCTCCGCAGATCGCGAGTTTCTACGGGGAATTGTCCGATCCTGAAGTCACCAGCGCGCTTTGCCTGGTCCATCAGCGTTTTTCGACGAACACGTTTCCCAGTTGGCGGCTCGCGCATCCGTTCCGTTACATAGCGCACAACGGCGAAATCAACACCCTGCGCGGCAACGTGAACTGGATGCAGGCGCGCCAGTCTATTTTGTCTTCCCCGGCATTCGGCGACGACATGCAAAAGGTGTTTCCCGTCATTGAGGAGGGCAGCAGCGATTCCTCCGCGTTCGACAATGCGGTGGAGCTGCTCTATCAGTCTGGACGCTCGATGCCGCACGTCATGTCCATGTTGATTCCAGAATCCTGGTCGGGCAATCCTCATATGAAGCCCGAGAAGCGGGCGTTCTATGAGTATCATGCGTCCCTGATGGAGCCATGGGATGGTCCCGCGGCCATCGCGTTTACTGACGGACGAGTCATTGGAGCGTCGCTCGACCGTAATGGCCTGCGCCCAGGCCGCTATGTCGTCACCAAGGACGATATTGTGGTGCTGGCGTCGGAGGCCGGCGTTCTGGACATTCCAGATGTGAACGTAAAGAAAAAAGGACGGTTGCAACCGGGCAAGATGTTCCTGGTGGACACGGTGCAACAACGCATCATTTCCGACAAGGAGATCAAGCAGCAGCTTGCTGCGCGCCAGCCGTACGACGAGTGGCTGAAGCAAAACCAGATCACGCTGGACCAATTGCCGGAGCCCTCCCGCGTATATGCGGCCAACCCCGATACGCTTTTGCGTCGGCAACGGGTATTTGGTTACACCGAAGAAGACATGAAGATGATTCTGGAACCGATGGCGAGCAAGGGAGAGGAGCCGATCGGTTCCATGGGAACCGATACTCCGCTGGCTTGTCTGTCGGACCGGCCGCAGATGCTGTTCAGTTATTTCAAGCAGCTCTTTGCGCAGGTGACGAATCCTCCTATCGATCCGATCCGCGAAGAGATGGTCATGTCGCTGATCAGTTTTATCGGTAGCGAGAGGAACATTCTGGCGGAAACGCCCAAAAACTGCCACACATTGAAGTTGCCTCACGCCATCCTGAACAATCACGAGTTGGAAAAGCTGCGTCGCGTGTCCACCGGGGATTTGCTGGCAACAACATTGTCCACGCTGTTTCGCGCGGAAGACGGCGAAGCCGGATTGCGGCGCGCGCTCGATGAGCTATGCCAGCGCGCATCGCTGGCAGTTCGCTCCGGATATACGCTGTTCATTCTTTCCGACCGCGGAGCGGATGCGCAATACGCTCCCATTCCCAGCCTGCTTGCGCTGGCTGCGGTTCACTATTTGCTGGTTCGCGAAGAGACGCGGACCCAGGTCGCTCTCATCCTGGAGTCGGGAGAGCCGCGCGAGGTGATGCATTTCGCGCTGCTCATCGGTTTCGGCGCCAGCGCCATCAACCCATATCTGGCATTCGATTCGATACGGGACCTGGCGCACCGCGGCTATTTAGCCAATGGCATCACGCCCGATACCGCGGTCAAGAATTTCATTAAGGCTATCAACAAGGGATTGTTGAAGACGTTCTCGAAAATGGGAATTTCCACATTACAGAGCTATCGTGGGGCTCAGGTATTCGAGGCCATCGGTCTGAATAAGGACCTGGTCGAAACTTATTTTCAGGGAACCGCTTCAAGGATCGAAGGCGTGGGTCTCGACGTTTTGGCACGCGAAGCACAGATGAAGCACGAGTATGCCTTTGGCCCGCTTACCGATTCGCAGACCGATTTGGCCGTCGGCGGTGCGTACCACTATCGGGTGGACGGTGAATATCATCTGCTAAATCCGGAAACCATCGGCAAGCTGCAACATGCTGTGCAACAGGGGAACCCGAAAACATTCAAGGAATATACCGACCTGATCGACGAGCAAAGCCGCAACATGTGTACTCTGCGCAGCCTGATGCGCATCAAGGAATCGAAGTCTCCGGTTCCTCTGGAAGAAGTGGAGCCGGCCAAGGAGATCGTCAAGCGCTTCACCACCGGGGCAATGTCGTTCGGCTCGATCAGCAAGGAAGCGCACGAAACGCTTGCCATCGCGATGAACCGGATCGGCGGCATGTCGAACACGGGCGAGGGCGGCGAGGATGAGCGCCGTTTCACCGCGGACGCCAATGGAGACTTGCGTCGCAGCGCGGTGAAGCAGATCGCGTCCGGACGCTTCGGAGTTACAACGAATTATCTGATCAACGCGGATGAGATCCAAATCAAGATGGCGCAAGGCGCCAAGCCGGGAGAAGGCGGCCAGTTGCCAGGGCATAAAGTGGATGAGATTATC
>JAJZIF010000170.1 GCA_021810735.1 Acidobacteriota bacterium | reverse complement strand
GCCGCGTTCGGCGCTCCAGACGGGGCGCGTTTCTGCAATGCGCTCAAAGCTCGTGATGAGATTTTTCGCCAGTGGGATGGCCTGCTGGACGGCGCGGAGCTGCAGCGAAGCGTCGTGGGCAGTGCGGCTTTCCCAGGTTTCAGTGACCCATAGGATGTTTTCGTCGGAGGGGTCCTCGGCGACGACGTAGCTGAAGCAGCCGGGCATGCTGACCGCGCTTGCGCTGAGAATGTGGACCAATTCAGCGCGTTTGCCGGGGACAACGGTTAGTTTTGCGATAAGTCCGTACATGTCTTTCATCCGAGAGTGATTTCTTACTGCCTTTCTCAAGACTCTGAGATTCGACTTCAAACCAAGATAGCCACTTGTTGCGCGGATATCCGGGATTGCCGGCGAATATGGCAGAACCATGCAGCATACACGGATGGAAAAGAGGATGCTACGGCCCGTTGGGGGCACGAAACCGAGGAAAAGTAGGGGCCGCGAGCAAATGACATGGATGCGGCCCCGTGATGTTGCGGTTTGATATGGACGGCTACGGCTCGACGCAGGCGAAGCTGGAGGCTTTGTCGGTGTCGCCGGAGCCGTTGTACTTGATGATCTGTGGATAAGGACAGAGCGGGCGGGTCATGACGACCTTCTGCTTGCCATCGGCGGCTTTGCCGAATTTGGCGGTGATGAGTTCGCGGGGGGCCTGGTCCTTCTGCACCCAATCCACGAGCGCATTGAAGATGTTGTGCTTTGCTCCGGGCAGGGTGGGAATGCCCATCTGTCCGAAGTCGGTGGCGCCGGGGCCGCCGGCGCAGTGTTCCATGCCGGGGACCATGTAGAGGCGGACGAAGGATGCGGTTTTGGCCGTGCCCATGGTGTGCTCGACGGTGCGGAAGTAGTGGATGGTGTTCCAGGGCGAGATGGCGGGATCGTTCCAGCCATGGTAGAGAATGAGCTTGCCGCCGAGTGCGGCGAATTTGCTGAGGTTGGGATTGGTGGCATTCAGTTCCCTGCCCGTGGTTTGCCGGGCTTCGCGGAGCATCGCGTCGACGTCGGCGGTGAGGGGGTTCCATTTGGGATTCTGCGTGACCATGTAGCGGAAGTAGTTATTGAGGTATTGCGCGCCGTACGAGGCGCCGGGATCGGGACCGATGTCCCATGCGCCCCAGCCGATTTCGTCTCCCGGCAGGAAGCCGGGGGTGATGAGTTTGCCGTTCTTATCGACGCCGCCTTTGTACATGAGCTTGAGGGTGGCAAGCTGCGGCGCGGTGAGGCAGTCGAGCGAATCCTCTCCTTTGCAGAGAAGAACGTCGGGATTGAAGTGGCAGGATTGCGGGTCGGAGAGGATTCCGTCCTTGACACCGTCCTGAGCATCACAGGCGGCGAGCGAGGCGCGCTCGATGGCAGGCAGCTTGAGTTCAGGGATGTAGGCTTCCGGGTTGTCCATCATGGCATGAACTTCGCCGAGGCCGCCGGCTAGCATGTGAGTCCAGTAGGCGGCGGGCGCTCCGGCGAGAATGCCGTTGTAGTCAGAGGGGAAACGCTGAGCTTCCATGAGGGCTTCGCGGCCGCCGTCGGAACAGGAGTCAAAATAGGCATACTTTGCGGGCTTGCCGTAGTAGGCGCGGATAATCTGCTTGGCGCGGACGGTGGTGAGGTGCAGCGCACGCCATCCGAAGTCGATGACTTTTTGCGGGTGGTGCCAGGCCCAGCTTGCATCGGTGGGCAGGCCTGAGTGGCCTGAGTCAGAAGCGGCGGTGACGTAGCCGCGCTTGAGGTTGGCGGCGAGCTCTTCGTAGCCGCCGTGGCCACCCATGCCGATGAAGCCTGCGAAGCCGCCATTGCCCGCGCCGAGGAAATTGCCGTTCCAGTTATTGGCAACCGGGAGCCAGACCTCGAAGTGAATGTTTGAGTCAGAGGACGGGCGCAGGATGCCCTGCACGCGGCAGAAGACGGGCAGGCCCTTGAGAGGCGTGGTGTCTGAGGGCATGAGAACGCTGCCGGAGGTTTCCAGCGTGGCGTGGGTAATGGTGGTCTCCGGCAGATTGAGATGCTGGAGCGAGGTGCAGGATGCGGCATGGAGCGCCGCAGAGCCCTGCGCGGCGACAAGCAGGCCAAGCATCACGGAAAGCAAGGTGGAACGGCGAAGGATGCGCAAGATGTGTGTCTCCCCTCAATAAAAAGCAGTGCCTGTTTCGCCCTGAATGGCGGCGGCGCGGCTCTATTCAGCGCAGGAAAAAGCGTGATTGCCGGCGCGGGGGAATTCTAAATGAGCCATGCGTGCGGCGCTTTGATCTCATCCAAAGAAGGGGTGCTGTGAGTAGAAGTATGGTTAGGGTGTGAGAATCAAATAACGTTGCGCCGCGGAGGTTTTGCATGGACGAAAAGCATGACCCTTTTGATCTGCAGCGGTTTGTGGAAGCGCAGGAACCGGTGTACGCGCAGGTCTGCGCGGAGCTCAGCGAGGGACGGAAGCGCAGCCACTGGATGTGGTTTGTTTTTCCGCAGATCCGCGGGCTGGGGCACAGCCCGACGGCGCAGCATTTTGCGATCCGGTCACGTGCGGAGGCGGAGGCGTATTTGCGTCATCCGGTACTGGGGACGCGACTGCGGGAGTGCACGGCGCTGGTGAATGCGGTGCAGGGCCGTGAGGTGAGCGAGATTTTTGGATATCCCGATGACTTGAAGTTTCGGTCTTCCATGACCCTGTTCGTCGAGGTTGCGCCGGAGGATGCAGTCTTCCGGCAGGCCCTCGACAAGTATTTCGAGGGCGAGCCAGATGAGCGGACGGTTGAGCTGATGGAGTAAGGGCGGGCTAGAAGTTGAAGTAGGCGCCGATCATGGGTTCGGCGTCGTGGGTGAATTTGTCGGTGGAACTGAAAGCAGTGGCCAACTGGGGCGCTTTGTAGACATAGCCGCGGTACTGGAAGCGCAGGCCGAGGTGGGGCAGGACGGTCCAGTCGAGGCCCGCGCCGTAGTCGAAGACGCCCTTGGTCTGGCTCTGGGTGCTGACGTTGGGATTGTTGGTAGGACTGAAGTGCTGGAAGCCTCCACCGCCGAGCGCGAAGACGCGGAAGTCAAGGATGGGCAGGGAGACGACGTAATTGAGGGTGAGGGTGTGCGCGTTGGCGTGGACGGGCTGTTCCGGGGCAGAGCAGGCGGGAAGAGGACATAAGGGAGTGGGTCCGGTGTACTCGTAATTCTGGTTGGCCCGGTTGAAGGTATAGGAGACGTCGTAGCCAACCAGGGGGTTGGAGATATGGCGCAGCTCGACCATGAATCCGGCCTGATCAGAGGCGGTTTGCCTTTGAACCGTGGTAGTCGTGGTCGACGGGAACGATCCCAGGGCGCTGAGAGCGATAGAGGTTTGTGCACGGGCGGAGAGCGCGCTCCAAAGCGCCAGAGCCATCGACATCGTGAGGATCGTTTTGAAGTTGAGCTTCATCGTGAGGGATCTCCTTTGGGGAAGAGCAATGCGACAAGGTCGGGAAAAGGAAGTATGCACGTGAGCGAGAGGTGACCGGCCTGGATCGCGCGGATCGCGGCGTAGCGCACCTATTGATTCGTTTGTAAATACATGCGATGCGTAGGCAGCGGAAGGGATGCCTGCAAAAGCCGGTGCTCGGAGGGTGCAAAGTAGATGCGCCCCGGCGCGAGGCGGAATCAACAGAATCGGCCCGACGCCACAAGAGTTCAGAATTTGAAGTAGGCGCCGACCACGGGTTCGGCCTCGTGCGTGAATTGGTCAGTGGAACTGAAGGCGGTGGCCAGTGCGGGAGCTTTGTAGACGTTGCCGCGGTACTGGAAGCGAAGACCGAGGTGAGGCAGAAGGTTCCAGTCAAAACCGGCGCCGTAGTCGAATACTCCTTCAGTCTGGCTGCGCGTGCCGCCAGCCTGCGAGTTGGTAGGATCAAATTTTTCAAAGCCGCCACCGGCAAGAGCGAAGACGACCAAGTGCCTGACGGGAAGCGAGACCACCCAGTTGAAGGCGAGTTCCTGGGCGTACGCGTTGACCGGCTGACCAGACGGCGGACAGGAAGATCCTACGCAAGTGGGTCCCTGATACTCGTAGAGCTGGTCAGCTCCGCGAAAGGAATAGGAGATGTCGTAGCCGACCAGGGGGTTGGAGATGTGGCGCAGCTCAGCCATGAGCCCGGCGCGTCTGGATCGTACCTGCCGCGTCACCGAGTTGCTCGTGGAGGACTGGTACGATCCGAGGGCGCTGAGCGCGATAGTTGTTTGCGCATGGGCGGGGAGCACACTCCATGGCAGCAGGACGAGCGTAACGGTGAAGAGCCTGTTGAGTATTGCGCGCATGGTGTGAGATCTCCTTTGGTGCATCTGTTGTGACCCCATGCGTTGGGAGCACGGAGCCGGGAATGGATGCGGGAGGGTTCCGGCAAGCATGAGCTGTGCCAGAGCGTCGCCCTATGAAATCAAAAACGGATGAAGAAGCCGATCACGGGCTCAGCGCTGTGAGTGAATTTGTCCGTGGCTGGAAATGCAACTGCCAGGCTGGGAGCCTTGTAGAGGTTTCCGCGGTACTGGAATCGCAGGCCGAATTGGGGGAGAAGTGTCCAATCAAGGCCGGCACCATAAACGAAGACGGCCTGGTTGTCGCTTTGAGTACCCATTTGGCCGCCCATGGGCTCGAACATTTGAACCCCGCCTCCAGCCAAGGCGAAGGGGCGCAGGCTTGCGAACGGGACGGACACCACCCAGTCGGCCGAGACCTCGTGATCGTAGGCCCGGACATTCTGCCGGGTTGGGTAGGGGCAGCCGAAAGGCGTGCATGGAAGTGTTGGGTGCGGACCTACGTTGATGTATGCCTGATTGGCACGATTGGCGGAGTACGCGAGTTCATAACCGTATAACGGGTTCCAAATGTGCCGGAATTCGACAAGAACTCCGGCCTGATCGAAGGGATCCTGCTGCGTATAGAAACCTGTGGTGGAAGAAGAGAACGAGCCCAGGGCACTGACAGCGATATCGTTCTGTGCATTCACTGGCGAGATTCCAAAGACGAGCAGAACAAGAAGCAGGAAGAAGGGCAGGATGCGTTGTTGCGTCATTGCAGGTACCTCCTGAGAAGAGGACTTCACTGCAGTGCCCAGAGAGCGGCCGGAGCCGGGCGGCCAGCAGACAGGGCCCACCACTATGCGATGCGACGGATGGGTGTGAGGAGATGCCTGCGGCAGGCGGTAATTTCTGACGTGTATCGAGGGCTGATTCAGCTGCGAGAACGCCGTAATCGGGCTGCTACTCAGGCAGCGAGCAATGCGGTGACAATTTCGCGCCACTCGTCGTCCAGCGGCAAGTTGCAGACGGGGTGGTCAGCGTTGCGGTACCAGTAACCGGCGTTCGCCTGGTCCCCTTCCCGGCGATGCAGGTAGGCGTGGACCCAGGCGGCGTCGCGGGTGTGGATCTGCTGGGCGATTTCATGGGCACGGGTCCAATCGCCTTTTGCCTCCCACCAGAGGGCTTCGAGGAGTGGGGGAAGGCCGGCCGGAGGGTTGGGCTGGGCTACGGAAGCGGCTAATTTTTGTGCGGTCCATGTGTCGCTCATCACATTTCCTTTCTTGTAACGCTGGTTATACTTCGCCATTGGGAAATGGTAGTTTTTTCGATCCCAGCGGGCCGTGCAGGTTTTTGATTATCAGCCGTTCTTGAGTGGAAGAGTCAGCCGGTTTTTTGCCACGGAATACGGGCCACCAGGAGAAAAACTCTATATGCGAGCGATTTGGTCCTATTTGAGTTATCATGAGCCTTGGGCGATGGGAACGGTGCGGGCATTGAGCGAATTACCAGTGGGAACGGCCGGCGTGGTGGAATCACTGGATTTGCCGGATGCCGTGCAGCACCACCTGATGCATATGGGCTTTGTACCAGAAGCACGGGTGGTGGTGGTGCGGAGGGCCCCTGCCGGGGACCCAACTGTGTATTCCATAGACGGATTTGAGATTGCCCTGAGGCGGGAGACCGCAAGTTCGATCGTGGTGCGAGCCACCGAGGATCTATGAGCAGTTGCTGCGGTACAGAAACCATCGAGATCACGACAGAACAGCCCCGGATTGCGGGCAAACTGCAGACGGTTGCGCTCGTCGGCCCGCCGAATTCCGGCAAGTCGACGCTGTTTAATCGTCTCACTGGCCTGCGGCAGAAGGTAGCGAATTATCCGGGCGTGACGGTGGAGCAGCATACCGGACGAATGAAGGGGATTGGCCGCGCGGACCTGCTGCTGGTGGATCTGCCGGGGATTTACAGTTTTGACTCGTACTCAGAAGACGCGCGCGTGACGGTGGACGTGCTGAAGGGCGAGATGCCGGGCACTCCGAAGCCGGACGCGGTGCTGCTGGTGCTCGATTCCCTGCACCTGCGGCGGCAGCTGATGCTGGCCGCTCCGGTGCTGGCGCTGGGACTGCCAACGCTTGTGCTGCTGAACATGAGCGACCTGATGGAGAGCCGCGGCGGCGAAGTGGATCCGCTGGCACTGGCGCAGGAGCTGGGCACGCCGGTGGCGAAGATCAGCGCGGCGCGGGGCGTGGGCATGGACGCGATTGCGCAGTTTTTGCAGCGCAAGAGCGGTGAGGCAGAGGCTCTGCAGGGAGCAACGCAGCCGCAGCGGCTGGAGCTGCCGGTGATGGGGAACGCGCGTTCGTACCGGCAGTGGGCTACGGGCATCAGCTCCCGGACGAGATACAAGGCGCCCCTTTCATCGGAATGGACGCAGCGGATCGATAGCGTACTGCTGCACCCGGTGTGGGGTCCGCTGACGTTTTTGATGGTGGTTTTCGCGGTTTTCCAGGCGGTGTTTACGATTGGAAATCCGCTGAGCGATGCTTTTGGGAATGTGCTCTATGCGCTAGGCGATCTTGTCGGGCGGTTCCTGGGGCATGGCTGGCTGCAGTCGTTCCTGGTTAACGGCGTGTGGCGCGGCGTAGCGTCGGTGCTGGTGTTCTTGCCGCAGATTCTACTGTTGTTTTTGTTTATCGGGGTGCTTGAGGACTCGGGCTACCTGGCCCGTGCGGCGCTGATTGCGGATCGCTTTATGCGGACGATCGGGCTGAACGGGAAGGCGTTTATTCCGCTGCTTTCGGCCTATGCGTGCGCGGTTCCGGCGATCATGGCGACGAGGACGATCGAGAACAAGCGCGACCGGTATGCGACGATCCTGGTAGCGCCGTTCATGACGTGCTCGGCGCGGCTGCCGATTTACATGCTGATTATCGCGGCGTTTGTTCCGAATCGGCCGGTGCTGGGCGATCTGCTGGGATTGCAGGCGACGGCACTGCTGGGGCTGTACGTGCTGGGATTTCTGGCGGCGGTGGTGACGGCGCGGCTGCTGAAGTCGTCAATTCTGAAAGCCTCGTCGACGCCGTTCATCCTGGAACTGCCGCAATACCGGATGCCGACGCTGCGGTCACTGGCGATGCGGCTGTATGACCGCGGCAAGATGTTTACCCAGAAAGCCGGCACGATCATTCTGAGCGTGACGGTGGTGTTGTGGGTGCTGGCGAATGTGCCCTTCCACACGACGCTGGCCGACAGCCTGATCGGCAGACTGGGGCACCTGATCGAGCCGGCGATTGCTCCGTTGGGCTTTAACTGGAAGATTGGGATTGGTCTGATCAGCTCGATTGTGGCGCGTGAGGTGATTGTGGGCACGCTGGGGACGCTGTATGGGGCG